>JAZRAD010000109.1:0-3054 GCA_045634405.1 Candidatus Enterousia sp. | reverse complement strand
CAATTCTGTCGGGGGTTACCAATTTTGCGCGTTCAACTACAACCTTGGCCGCAGTAATTAGCACCGCAATCAACAGCAAATGTCCACAAACAGACATCAATATATTTTCTGATGAAAATTGGTTAAATTTCGCCATTTTATTTTTCTGGTTGTGTACGCAATCCGACTTTTTGGAAACCTGCATCTTTTAATTTGCCCATAACAGACATAACCGCGCCATAGTCTGCACGACCATCGCCACTTATCATAATGGTCAAATCTGGGTTTTCACCACGCATTGCCACAGCACGCTTTACAATATCATCACGCGACATCTGTGTTTCAGACAGATAATAACGACCATTTGAATCAACACTGATTTGAATCGCATGATCTGCGCCCGTCATTGCGGACGCACCTGCACGCGGTAATTCCAAATCAATTCCAGTAGTCATCATTGGCGTTGTTACCATAAAGACCGCCAACAACACAGTCATAACATCAATCATTGGCGTCAGTTGAATACCACCATCTGTCTGTCTGCGACGAATTCTTGACATTTTATCAGCCTTATTTTTTACATTTTAATTCACGAACATCTTGGGTCAGTTTATCGTACAAATCATCTGACTTTTTTGCAAAGAACTGATGTGCAATTGCCGCAGGCACAGCCGCAATCAAGCCCAATGCTGTTGTACCCAATGCAACAGCCAAACCTGGGGCAATAACACCGATACTGACAGACTGATTTATACCGATTGATGCAAAAGAATCCATAACCCCCCACACAGTACCAAACAAACCAATAAACGGAGAGATATATGCAACCATAGACAAGAACCATAAATTCTTGTCATATGGCGCAATTAATTTGTCTGCAATAACATCCAAGTTATCACTTGCTTTGACAACAATTGGAGTTTGCTTTGCATACTTCCACAAGCGGATTTTTTCAATAATAATCGTCCAAGATAAAACACTAAACACAACCAAGACCAATGACACAAAAATTGTCATCAAGTCGCTTGTAAACAAATTTAACATTGAAAAATTATTTTCCATCTTTCCTTTCCTTTTTTTTACTTCTTCAAATTAAACCATTGATAAAATCTGACGGCATACGCTTTGGACGCATATTTGCACCCAAGTACGCAACTTTTAAGTTTATTATAGCATATTCTGCACCATCTTTCACGAACTTTTGTTCAACACGCACAACCGCACTGCCAACATCCACCATTTTTGTTTCCACGATACATTCATCTGCAACTTTTAATGGTTGAATATACTTAATATTTAACTCACGAACAACAAAACCTATATCGTTATCCAAATGTAATCTTCCACGCAGCCAGTTCATTCTGGCACGTTCTGCAATTTCTAAATAGCGGGCATGATAAACAATGCCTTCGGCATCTGTATCGGCATATGCGATTGTGAACGGAAATTTATGCACTTTCATTTTACAAAATCCCCCGCATCAATATTTAATTCTTCTTTCAAGCGCTTTGCAACACGGGTCCTAATTTCATCCAGAACACGCCGCAATACAGGCTCAAAATCAAATATTTTGGCAAAATCATCATCAAAGAATAATTTCCAATAAAAACCATTATCAAAACCACCAATATAAGTCAAATCTTTGGCGCACATATGTTGAACACCTGTATCCATAACATCCAACGCCTTGACCAGTTGTGATTCTGGGGATTGCCGCGCATCGTATTCCGCAAACAACCCAGCAATACGTTCGTTCTGCACAATATCCAGAATTTGTTTTATTGCTGCTGTTTCTGCGGCATGCTTTTCCAGACGCACCTGGGATGTTTGTTTATGCAACGGCACATCGTGTGAAATCGCTTCGGGTAAATCGTGAATTAAACACAATTCTATAACACGTTGCATATCATAATCATTTTGGAAATAGGGCTGTAACACCATCGCCATCATTGCCATATTCCAAGAATGCGATGCGACTGCCTGAGGTGCGCCATCACTCATCCGCGTCAGACGATATTCACACTCTAATTTTTCTGCAATTTCAAAGAAACCAACAATATTTTTCATACTAACTATTTTTCCAGCCCCAAATGATGATAGCCCAATTCTGTTACAATGCGCCCACGTGGTGTACGCTGAATAAAGCCCAGCTGCATCAAGTATGGTTCAATCACATCTTCAATTGTGTCACTTGGTTCTGACAATGCCGCAGACAAGTTTTCAATTCCAACAGGGCCACCAGCATAGAACTTTATAATCGTATTCATATATTCACGATCAATTTCATCCAAACCACACTCATCAATATGCAATTGGAATAGGGTGGTTTTGATAATATCTGCTGTTATCTGACTTTTCGACAACGCTGTTGCAAAATCACGCGCACGCTTTAACAAACGATTTGCAATACGCGGTGTTCCACGGGCAGATTTTGCCAACATTAACGCACCATCTGCATCAATTGGTGTCCCCAGAATATTTGCGCTGCGTTGAATAATTCTTGCCAAATCTGATGGAGAATAGAAAGTCAAACGCAAATCAATTCCAAATCTGTCACGCAATGGGTTTGACAGCAACCCTGTACGCGTTGTTGCGCCAACCAATGTAAACGGTGGTAAATCAATTCGTACACTTTTCGCACTGGGACCTTCGCCCAGCATAATATCCAATTTAAAGTCTTCCATTGCGGAATACAAGACTTCTTCAATTGCGGTTGGCAAACGATGAATTTCATCAATAAACAGAACATCCATTGGTTCCAATGCAGTCAATATTGCAGCCAAATCACCTTGCTTGGTCAACATTGGTGCCGCAGTTGCCCTGAAATTAGTTCCCAATTCATTTGCCACAATATGCGCCAATGTTGTTTTACCCAGCCCTGGGGGACCATACAACAACACATGATCCATCGCTTCGCCACGATTTCTAGCACCGGACACAAACACAGACAAATTCTGTTTTAAACTGTCATGCCCAATAAAGTCTGATAATGTACGCGGACGAATAGTCGTTGCCATTTCGTCTGGAATATTTGCATCTAAGAAACGTTCTTTATTCTGCATATCTTACAACAAC
>JAZRAD010000108.1:0-14477 GCA_045634405.1 Candidatus Enterousia sp. | reverse complement strand
GCTTCGGCACCACCACAAATCATAATATCTGCATCACCAAATTGAATTAAACGCGCACCTTCGCCAATTGAATGCGCGCCCGTGGCACACGCAGTTACAGTGGAAATATTCGGTCCCTTGAATCCATATCTGATTGAAACATTTCCCGCAGTCATATTGATAATACCCTTTGGTATAAAAAACGGGCTGACACGACGCGGACCACCGGTATGTAATTCAATACAATTATCGTAAATTGTATTTAAACCACCAATACCGCTGCCGATTGAAACACCAATACGATCTTTGTCGCCGTCGTATGTATCAAGGCCTGCGTCTTTGATTGCCTCGTCTGCGGCAACAATGCCATAGACAATAGATTTATCTAATTTTCTTTGTTCACGTGGTTCAACAATCGCATCTGGGTTAAACAAACCTGGTTCTGTACCACATTGCGGTACACCTGCGATTTGCGATGCTAAATCAGACACTTCAAAAGAATCTATTTTTTTTACACCAGATTTTCCATTCAGAACATTTTGCCATGCGTATTCAACACCTGTACCAACTGGCGAAACAATTCCCATTCCTGTAATAACAACCTTTCTCATATTAAACCTTTATATATATTATTGGACATGTGATTATATCATAACGAAAATAAAGATAAAATACAGTAAAAAAATCCGTCAGACCAAACAGCCTGACGGAACAATACTTCAAGAAACAAAAATATTATTTTTTGTTTGCTTCGATATATTTAACTGCATCACCAACAGTTACCAACTTTGCAGCTGCGTCATCTGGAATAGTGATGTCAAATTCTTTTTCAACTTCCATAACGAATTCAACAACGTCCAAAGAGTCTGCGCCCAAGTCATTAACGAACGCTGCTGTTTCTGTAACTTTATCTTCTGATACACCCAGTTTTTCAGCTACAATTTTTTTTACTTGTTCAAAAGTTGTCATTTCTTTTCCTTTGTTTTAGTTATTTTTTTGGTCGTTACCATGACCGTCATTATGATAAAGCCTATCATTTTCATACAATAGTGTCAAGCAATTATAACAATTGGTAACAAAACGCAAATTTTTCACTACAAATTTTCTGTCAACAAATCATCCAACAAATTATTCATATTTGCACGCAAATCTTCCTTGTCTGACGCCCAAACAAGCTGACGCATCAGGAACTTGTACACATCATCCATTGTCAGATTTGGGATACCTGCATCTTTTGCAACCTGACGCCACGAAGTACGCGGATCCAACAAATGCATACCACCATGACTTGGGAATACCCATTGACCATCTTGGGGCATATCTTGTAACAACAATATCGCCCTGTCAGACAATGGCCAACCATTCCACATATCATGATTAAAATCTAAATCTTCCCAAGACATTGCAAGCACCTTGGAACGAGATGCAAAAGAATATATCAACATTAAAAAAGCACCCCGCATAACAATATTTTCATGTTGTTCAATTACATGAACAAGTCTGCGCAACCCCGCCCTGTTCAGCGGACGTATACGGCGGTTTTGCTGGACTTTTTCAATTCCTACCACAGGATTATTTTTTACAAATCCCATTTCAATTGCATATTTAAAAACACTGTGCACTAATTCTTGCATACGCGCAGCAATTGCATTACCAGATATTTTTTTGATTACATTTTTTATATCGTCAGTCGAAATATCAACAACATTTTTTTCAAACAAATCAGACAAATGTCTGTTGATAGAACGCAACAATTTCATATAAGAATCTTCACCGCGACGTACCTTGTTTTTCAGGTACAAATCCACCAATTCTTTAAAGACAATTTTCTTTCTGCGGGCAACTGTTTTTTTTGTCGCATTTTTCAAAACAGTTTCCACCGCAGCACGCGCATCATCAACATCCACTTCTGGATAACCACCAATTAAAATTCTTTTGTCTTTGCCGTTTACACGTTTGCGAACAAAAAAAGTTTTAACCCCACGACTGGTTATATACATACGCAGTCTTGGCTCTTCCAAATCTTGAACGACATCAAAACCAGAACTTGGTGCTGGCAAGTTATCCAAAATATAAGGGTTAAAATAAAATTGGTGTGCCATAATCGGCCCCCTTGGTTTTATTTTGTATTCTGATTAAACTTATTTTTCCAAAATTGTTTTTTCTGTAACTTTTTCTGTTCCAATGCTTTACGTGCAATATAATATTCTCTATTTGCAGGATATGCACCACATTGTGTACATGGACACAACTGTTCATCACCAATTGGTGCAAAGTTTGTACAGCGTCTTGGATCATATGACATCAATGTATATTCAGACTCTGCCCCATCAACAGGCCTTGAACGCGCAAACATAACACGCCATTTCACACACACAGGAACTTCGTCATAAGAATCCTCTTCAAAGAAAGTACGTGCAATTTTAATTTCTGCAAATTCAAATTTCGATTGTGCATCACATACTTCTTTTCTAATATTTTTAAACTCTTTCCAGTCTTGTTTTTTTTGCGACCATGGTGTTCTAACCAAATAATCAAACCAATTCATATTTTAACCTTTTGTGTTTTAAGATACTTTCAATGCATTTATAAATGCAGACTGTGGGATTTCTACATTACCAAAAGAACGCATACGTTTTTTACCTTCTTTTTGTTTTTCCAACAGTTTGCGTTTACGTGTTATATCCCCCCCATAGCACTTTGCAGTTACATCCTTGCGATACGCAGCGATTGTTTCACGCGCAATAATTTTTCCACCGATTGCAGCCTGCAAAGGAATTTTAAACTGATGACGTGGAATTAAATCTTTTAACTTTTCAACGATTTGACGACCACGTTTTTCTGCAAAAGACCGATGACACATAAAAGACAACGGCTCTACATTTTCTTCGTTCACCAAAATATTTACTTTGACCAAATCAGATGCTTGATAACCATATACGACATAGTCAAACGACGCATATCCAGAAGATATAGATTTAACCCTGTCATAGAAATCAAACACGATTTCTGCCAAAGGCAATTGATAAACCAGCACCGCACGATTACCAACATAAGAAACATTTTCTTGAACACCGCGTCTTTCTGCGCACAGTGACATAATGCCCCCCATATATTTATCAGGCATCATAATTGTTGCACGCACCCATGGTTCTTCAATAGATGCAATTTTTGTTGGTTCTGGCATATCGGCTGGATTTTCCAAATCAATAACTTCGCCATTACGCAGATGAATTTTATACAGCACACTTGGCACAGTATTTATCAAATTCAAATTGAATTCACGTGACAAACGTTCGCTGATAATTTCCATATGCAACAAACCTAAAAATCCGCAACGCAAACCAAACCCAAGCGCAGACGACTTTTCCACAGTAAACATAAACGACGCATCGTTTAACGCCAACTTTTCTGCACTTTCGCGGAATGTTGGATAATCATCCGCCTCGACCGGAAAGAACGACGAAAACACAACCGGCACAGACGGCTTAAACCCAGGCAACATTTGCGCATTTTCAGATTTTGCATCAACGATTGTATCGCCAACCTTGCAATCGTGAATCGTTTTCATACCTGTGATAATAAATCCAATTTCCCCAGTATGTAATTTATCAACATTTACCATCTTTGGTGTAAAGTAACCGATTTTATCAACAACATACTCTGCCCCAGTTGCCATAAATTTAATCTTTTGCCCGCGGTTCAATATACCATCAACCACGCGCACCAAGATTACAACACCCAAATAAGAATCATACCACGAATCCACCAGCAACGCACGTGTTGACGCATTTTCATCACCGTGTGGTGGTGGCAATTTATTCACAATTTCTTCCAGCAATTCTGGCACACCATCACCTGTTTTGCCAGATACAGCCAACGCATCATTTGCATCCAATCCGATAACATCTGCGATTTGTTCACGTGTGGCCGCCACATCACTGGACGGCAAGTCAATTTTATTCAGCACCGGCAACATTTCCAAATCATTATCCAACGCCAAGTACGCATTCGCCAATGTTTGTGCTTGAACACCCTGGGTTGCATCAACCAAGACCAATGCCCCCTCGCATGCGGCCAACGAACGCGAAACCTCATAAGAAAAGTCCACATGTCCTGGTGTATCCATCAGATTTAACTGATATTCTTCGCCATTTTTTGCCTTGTAGTTCAGACGCACAGTTTGTGCCTTAATCGTAATACCACGTTCGCGCTCAATATCCATAGAGTCCAAAACTTGGGCCTTCATCTCACGCGATTGCAAACCACCTGTAAATTCAATCAATCTGTCAGACAGAGTTGATTTACCATGATCAATATGTGCAACAATAGAAAAATTACGGATATTACTCTGCTTCATTAAAAACACCTATGCTTTCTTGCGGCAATCATAAACCAGTATTGCCACATTCGCAAGGTATTTTTTTGCCTAAAAAAACACTATTTTAAATTATTCAGCAATTCATCAATACGGGCTGCACGTTCCAGCGTATCATCATATGCAAATCTGATATCTGGGACATATTTTTGATTCATACGCGCTGCCAGTTCAAAACGCACAGACCGCGTAATTTCATCAAGTCTTTTCTGCACAGCATCAATATCAGGATTTCTGGTATAAAAGAACAAGCGCACAAACTGTAATCCACCATGTGAATCCGCACCAACCAGCGACACACCGGCGATTAACGGGTCATCAGAATAAATATCGCGCAAGATTTCTGCGACCAATATTTGTACTTTTGCAGCGATACGTTCACCACGATTTGAATTAAATTGTTTTTTTGGCATATTTTTATCCCCGATATTGTTTATTGTTATTGTAAAATATTAAATATTAAATTACAATCAAGTAAATTTTTTATAAATGGTGGGGAAAGTTATGAAATTTTCAGAATGTATATTAAAAAAGTCAGAATCACGCGGATATTCATGGGTTGTATTTTTAATGACAGTCTTTGAATCTATATTCCTGTTTATCCCACCCGAAGTATTTATGACTCCACCAATTATCGCGAACAAAAAACGCGCTGTTCCGATTACAGTTGCGGCGACACTTGGCTCATTGGTTGGTGGTGCAATTGCGTATATGATTGGTATGTGGCTGTATGATTCTGTGGGGGTATGGTTGATTGAAACATTTTCAAACCCAGAATTAATTGAATCTACAATAAAGCCAATGTTTTCAAAATATGGAATTTTGATAATTGTTCTGACTGCGGTTACACCGATACCGTATAAGTTATTAGCGATATGGCTGGGCTTTATTGGATACCCAATGTTTTTATTTTTGGCAGTATCTGCAATATTCCGCACAGGTCGCTTTGCGATAATTGCAACATTACTATATCATTTCCAAGAACGCGCAAACGCAATTGTGAACAAATATTTCTGGCCATTGACAATTGGCGCAATTATATTCGCAGTACTGGGCATTGGATTGATAAGCCTGTTTTAAATAAAACAGACCGTAAAAAAATCCCCAAACGGGGATTTTTTTATAAACTGTATCGGAATTATTCAACCCAAATTTTTGCAGTTGTTGTACCAGTTTCACCCACAGGAATCGTACCCAATGTTGCAACACCCGCAGTTGTCGCACTGGCCGTTGCGACTGAAACTGTATTATTTGCCTGATCAACGGTCACAGCACCGGAACCCGTCAAAGTATCTTGTTTACCCGCCAAACCAGCATCAACATAGCCCTTGCTGGTCAGCGCAGCATTTGCCACAGACATTGAAACGATAAAAAAAGTCCAAAAAACTGCGGTTTTTTTCATATTATTTCCTCTCGTATCTAAATTATAACAAAAATCACATATATACGTCAACAGTCAAATTATTGTGTTTTTTATTTTTCTTAACCACAACACCCACTTTTACCGTCATAGCGGCAAAGGTGGGAATTCAATGCGTCGCAGACAGTTTTTCTTTCTTTTCATGTAGGACAATAGACACCCACCTGCGTGGGTATGACGATGGTTTCTTTCCCTGCCCCCGACCCGCCCCACACAGGGGACAAGAAAATAATAAAGACAAAAAAAAGACCGGGGCGTCCCCCAGTCTTTTTAATTTTCATAATATTTTTTCAAATATTATTCATTGGTTGCACCACCGCGTTGGATCAATTCCCAACCAAATGTCATCACATCACCAGTTTTCTTCATTGTCAATGTATATGTACCATCAACAGAACCTTCTGTGGCTGTTTTGATAGAATTATCAAACTCTTGCAAGGTTGTGATAGCTGTTGTATTACCACTAATCAAACCACGAACTTCAGCATCGTTATAAACTGTATCTGCATCATTCGTATCAGCATAATCTTTTGCAGTCTGTAATGCAGTAGCAACATCTGATGTTGTAGCCATGTTTGCAATAGCTGTTTTATCAGCTTTTAATTCCAAAGCATTTGCTGTAGCCTGAGCATCTGCTTTACCTGCCAACGCTGCATCAACTTCTGTTTTAATTGCATGTGTTGCAGATGCAGTTTCCAATGCATCAACTCTTCCAGACAATGCACTAACAGTACCCTCTGATGCGATACCTGAAGTCTTTTCATCAATAATACCGATAACATTCTTTCCTGCTGGAACGTCACCAACCTTTCCTGCCAATTCATCAATATTGCCCTGCAATGTTGTATCTGCTGTTTGCAAATTAGTAATAGCTGTTGTATGACCTGCTACTGTTGTACCCAAATCTGTAACAGATTGTGTAACTGTGCCGACTACTGCGTCAACGTAGCCTTTTGATGTAACGGCCGCGTCTGCTGCGCCCATTGCTGTTACGCCCAAGATAGTGGCAAAAATGCCTGCTGTTAATTTTTTCATTGTTTTTTTCCTTTCTTTCGTTTTGTTGTTTTATTTCGTTTTGTTGTTTTATTCTGTTACAATTTCAGTTTCTTGTGTTGTTTCTTCGATTGTTGCAGGCTGATCAGAATCAACCAATTCCAACCAATACATTACTGGCCTATTGTTTTCTAGCTTGACAGACAAAACACATGTGCTGGATTCTGCGCTACATTCAGCCTGTGGTTTTGGAATCGCATAATCCACAACCTGTGTCGCTGTTACCAAACCATTGTCTTCAGCTTTTAAATCTGCACTTAATGCACCCACAATTTTTGCAGAAACTGACATAACACCTGTTTTCTCATCTCTTGCAACGTCGATCATTTTGCCACCAGAAATCAGATTATTAAGTGCATCATCTGCTGCACCTATATCATCCAAAGAAATCCTATCTCCGATTTCTTCTTCTTTTCCATCAACTATACTAACCATGTACAATTCATTGCTTGCAGAATCATATCTCAGTTCAACACCCTTAAGATACCCTTGCAACTCTTCCTGCAAACCTTTAACGTCTAATTGTACGTTGTCGATATTCTGTTGCAAACTTTCAATATTACCTTGCATATTTGTAACAGTTTCATTTGTAGACAAATCAACACTTAATTTGCCACCTGTACCAACAGAACTGTGCGTTGACAAGTATTTACCAATTGACAAACGTGGCGCAGTTGCAGAACGTGTCGAAGGTGTACGCAATGATGATCCACTGTTTACACGTGTAGAACCATCCACACGAATTGCCCCCGCACGAGCAGTAGTTGTTGCAGACTTAGTCGAACTTGCCGCCTGTGTCGCAGATGTTGTACCAGCATATGTACCAACACCACCCAACGAACGCACAGAAGACGCCGCAAATGACGGTGTCATCAAAGACGCACATACGATTCCAACAATTGATGCTGATACAAATTTAAATTCTTTTTTCATATCTTCTCTCCACTTGGTAACATTATATCATATTTTCATGTTCCAAAAAACCCTTTTTTTATTTTTTCCTAAACTTTTTTAGAAATTATATCTGATACCAATCGATACTGAATTATCCAATATCAAACCAACATCACTGCTGATATCATATGTATGTGTATCTATGTCTTCATATGTACGTTCCAGCTTATTACCCATCAAACCAGACAAACGATAACGCAAATCTAATGACAAGTTATAATCCAATTCATGCGTATAACCAACCATCACACCAACCATTGGCGATACTGTTTGTTTTGAACTGTCACCACCATTAAAATGAACGCCTGTCAATTCTGTTTTTGGCATTGCGATACCAGCACCTGCACCAACATACAAACCGTTTGCAAAGTCATAGTAACCATTTGCCATTAAATATGGGATAGTCATTTTAAATGTTGTACCCGAATATTCGTCTTCAAACTGACCCAGCAAGCCACCTTCCAGTTCTGCACGCCAGAAATATTTAAATGTCTTACCTACGAATAAATCGCCGCCAAACAAGAATTCTGTATATGAATCACTTGGCATTGCATCTGGCGCATTTGTATCGTATTCATTTTCCCAACTTGCAATATTTAATGCAACATGGCCACCAACATACCAGCCATTTTTAGCCTTGTCAGTATAATCATATGTTACATCATAACCGCCCTTGGCGTCACGTTTAATATAACTTGGGGCAGCATCTGCCACAGTTGCTGTTAATGCAGCCAATACGGCCAAAGAAACTATTTTTTTCATGATATAAATCCTTTCCTTTTATGCGCAAAGTATATCATATTTTCCACCACATTCCAAGTGATAAAAAACAACATTTGACATACACAGCAAAAAGTTGTTTAATGTATACATAAATTATTTAGAAGGGAAAGATATTATGAAAAAAATTATCGTATTAGCATTGGCAACTTTAATGACCGCTTGTTCTGGCATTCCGTCAAACATCGATGGCGATCAGGTTTTCTTTGCATTTGATTCTGCAAACATTTCTGATGACGCGCGTAATAATTTGGAATCTCAGGCACTGTATATGAAAAAGAACCCAGATATAAATGTAACAATTCAGGGTCGTTGTGACGAACGTGGTTCTACTGAATACAACTTGGCATTGGGCGCATTACGTGCTGGTAACGCTGCGCACGTTTTAATCCGCAAAGGAATCGAACCAGAACGTATAAAAACAATTTCTTATGGTAAAGAAAACCCAATCTACAAAGGTACAGGCGAAAAAGTTTGGGCAAAAAACAGAAATGCTACAACAGTTGTAAAATAAAAATCCCCCAATCGGGGGATTTTTATTTGACCCATATATAATTTTTTACTATATTCCAAATATGGAAGAAAAGACAAACATATCATTCGCAAATGTTGCTGCCAAATATGATGGCAGTCCAGAAATCCTGACCAATGTTTCTTTTAACATTGGCGCTGGTGCTTTTTATTTTTTATCTGGTGCATCTGGTGCCGGTAAAACAACACTATTACGACTGATATATCAATTACACAAACCAGAACGCGGTCAGATAAAGTTATTTGGCAAAAACACAAACGAACTATCACGCGACGAAATTACTGAACTGCGTCAAAAAATGGCAATTGTTTTTCAGGAATATTCACTGTTATCCCACCTGTCAGTATTTGACAATGTCGCATTACCACTGCGCGTACGTGGCGTTGGTGAAGATAAAATAAAAAAACTGGTGACCAAGGTATTGGACTGGGTTGGTCTGGGCAAATACGCAGACGCAAATCCACGCGCACTATCTGGCGGGCAACAACAACGCGTATCTGTGGCACGCGCCATTATTGTTCAGCCTGCAATTCTGTTAGCTGACGAACCAACAGGCAACTTGGACGATGAAAACGCATCACGTCTGATGGAACTTTTTATACAAATGAATAAAATGTTCGGCACAACTATTATTCTGGCGACCCACAATAAAAAATTAATGGAAACTTATAAATTCCCTGTGATAAAGGTCGAAAATCATCGCGTCAGTTTTACTGGAAAATCAAACCAACCTGCCCCACAATCCGATTCAGAAAAAAAGGTATGGAAAGGACCAAAACCACAAACTTATTTCACAGAACTTTCAAAACAATTTGACGATATCGGAAACGCATAATGAAACGACCAACTGTATTTTCACTAATAAAAGAACAATCCAGATTTATGACAGCAATTATGTCGCTGTTATCTTTCTTATCTATACTGGCATTGGGTGTCGCATTGGCAATTGGCACAGGCGTTACAAAATGGAATTCTCAGTGGGAATTGTTCGCAACTGTTCAGGTTACAAACCAAAAAAACATTGAAAATGTTCAAAATCTTATCAAGAAAAACGCACCACAAATCGAATCGGTAAACGAAATCACAACCAAGCAAATGCAAGACTTGATGGCACCATGGATTTCTGGCGGAAACGCGATACAAAAATACCTGCCAAAAATGTGGGAAATAAAATTTAAAACCGAATCGGATTTAGAATCTTTTGGCAAACAAATCAAAGACTACGCACGCTTTTTAACACATGCCAGCGCATTAAAATCTGCAACATCTGCAGGTTGGAAAATGATACTGATGTCCAGTTTTATTTTGATACTGATGCTGGGGGCAATTGGCTTTTGTATTTCTTATATCGCACAGAATACTGCGATGCTGCATAAGCGCGAACTGGAAATATTAAATCAAATTGGTGCATCTGATAATTTTGTCGCACGACAAATGCAATTTATCGTCGCAAAAATTAGCGCCGTTGCTGCACTTATCGGCCTTGTTGCTGCGACACCAATACTGATGATTATAATATCTGTAGCACACAGTACACGCGTTGGACTGATGGCAACAATCGGACTGACTGGATTTGGCTGGTTGATATTATGTATATTACCTGTCGCAATTGTTATCTTTGCAATTCAAATCACACGTCGCACTACAATCAATCTATTAAAGAACAGCTAAATAATGATACGCCGTATTATTACACCATCTTTTTTATTACTTAGCTGCTTTGTAATTGGCGGCATGTATTTCAAGTCTATCGCCCCCAGACATTGTGGCAAAATACATAACAACGACAGTATTTTTGTGCTGACTGGCGACGAACGAAGAATCCCATTTGCGATAAAAAAAATTCGCGAAATTCCAAATATCGATTTGTATATAATCGGCGCAGGCGCGACAAATCTTGACAAACTGGACAGACCTGCAATTATTGAATCACGCTCAAAATCAACATATCAAAATGCACTGGCGATAAAAAAAATCGCACGTGAAAAAGACCTGAACCGAATCGTTATTGTCACAACCGAAGACCATATAAATCGTGCAAAATACTTGGTTCAATCGGAATTACCAGACACAGAAATTGTATCTTGTCCAGCTGTATTGATGGGGATGCCACCTGCAAAAAGACTTGAAAGATGGGCAACAGAGTATATAAAATACATTGTAACAATGCTTGGAATCAAAGAAAGTTAAACAAAAGGAAGAAACATATGTTCAGAACTGTTATTTTTAAAATCGTACTGGGGCTTTATTTTACAGCATGGTCACCATTATTACTGATTGGATTGATATCAAAGAAACTGTCTCGTAAATTCGTATTTGCAGATGCAGCAGGCGTATTATTGGTCGCACGCCTTATTTGCGGAATTAAATATAATGTTCATTATCCTGCGACCGAAGAAAATGGCATTCCAAACCTGCCAAACGAAAACAAACGAATCGACGGCAAATGCATTGTCGCCGCAAAACATATGTCAATTTTGGAAATTGCTGCGATTTCAAAAGTGATGCCAAATACATTTTTTATTATGAAACGTGAATTACTGTGGATACCAATTTATGGTTGGGCATTTTGGCGTTGTGGTATGCTGGGGGTAAACCGCGCACGCGGCAAAACAAATATGAAAAAACTGGCAGATGATGTTGAAAAACGCGTCCTGGACGGATACACATTGGTTATATTCCCAGAAGGCACACGTGCAAAACCAGGACAAAAAATTCCTTTGAAACGCGGCTTGCTGTTATTGGCACACACATTAAAACTGCCAATTTTACCGATCGGCACAGACGCAGGTTTATATTGGCCAAAACGTGGTCGTATGCATTCTGGAACCGCAAATATTTGGTTCGAACCATTATTGCCATGTAATGCATCGCTGGACGAAATCAGTGACGCAATCAATCGTCACAGCGCATAAAAAAATCCCCAAATGGGGATTTTTTTTAATCACACCAGCCAAGACGACGACCACCACTATATGGGCGTGCCAGTTTTTGTTTTATCAAAACATTACCCAAGTCACGACCATCTGGCAATATGACATTTGCATCAATTCGCCCCAGATATTTATCATCTTTGATATTTTGCAGTTCAACAACCGCGCCAACCGGCAACAAATCAGTGACAAAATCTTTGGCGGTTTCTGCCATGGCAACCTCACGCGGGCACGCACCACTTAATTCAGGCGTATCAACATTTATCAGACGAACACGCACAGTAATTGTAATATCGTCTGCAACCTGCACACCTGCGGCAAATGTATCGCCGTCCAAGACATAGTCCACCACAGCCGGTACCGCCATCGCTGAACAAGATAGTGACACACCAAATATCGCGCCCAAAACTTTATTCACCAACAATACCCCCTGTTTGCATATCCCACAGTTTACGATACGCACCACCTGAACGCAACAGTTGTTTATGCGAACCACTTTCAACAATTTTGCCATTTTTAATAACAACTATCCTGTCCATATTTCGCAATGTTGACAATCGATGCGCAATAACCAGCGCTGTTTTACCACGCATTGCATGTTGCAACGATTTCTGAATCAGCATTTCGTTTTCAGAATCCAGCGCAGACGTTGCCTCGTCCAGCATCAATATTGGTGCATCTTTCAACAACGCGCGCGCAATTGATACACGTTGACGCTGACCACGGGATAATTTAATGCCGTTATTACCAACCAATGTATTATACCCATTGGGCTGGGACATAATAAATTCGTGAATATTGGCTTTCTTTGCAGCCCGAATAACATCTGCCTTTGATGCACCTGGACGCGCATATCGAATATTTTCCAAAATACTGCGATTAAACAGTGTCGATTCCTGGGGAACAAACGATATATTTTTTCGCAAAGAATCTTGGGTTACATCGCGAATATCAACACCATTGATTTTTATTGCCCCGCCATCTACGTCATACATCCGCAACAACAGGTTTACCAATGTTGTTTTACCTGCCCCAGACAATCCGACAATACCGACCTTTTCACCATTTTCAATATTCAGATTAAACTTTTTCAACACGGCCTTGTCACCATAACCGAAATCTACCCCATCAAAGACGATTTGCGCATCTTTTATTTTCAGTTTTTTGGCACTATCTTTATCTGTGACCAATTTATCTGCAATAACAATATCATATGCCTTTTGTGCCGTTGCCCGCTGAACTGAATATCTGCGCATCAATCCATTTAATTTATCAAACGAATTGTTGATAACCAATGCCGACGACATAACAAACACAGCATCAGATATCACCAATACACCGTCCTTGATAAACAAGAAACACAATACCAACATACCCAATCGCACAACATTCCATAATATGGTCGTTGGCATCCATTGGCATCTGTCTAAAAAATGATTATATTGACTCAGTTTTATCATGTTACTTCGTCCATTATAGATATAACGATTTTCATATTCTGTATTTGCAAAATATTTAACACTTAACGCATTGTTTATACTATCGCTGCGCATACCAGAATACTTGGCACTTTCATCCATCAACTGTTCATTGTTGACTTTCAATTTTTTATTCATAAACCATTCCCAAGCAACCTTGATTGCACCATAGACCGTTAAAATAACCACAAACCAAACATTCATTGTGAACATTGCACCAACAACAAGCATAAAACCAATAATCGTTCCAACCATTGACACCCAGAATTCTTCGGCCAAGAAATTCAAACGCATTGATACCTGGCTAACAAGTGATGCGATTTGTCCACCAGGATTATCAACAAAGAACGAAATATCATTATCATAAACACGTTTATATAATACATATAACTTGTATCTATTTACATATTGCTGATAGCTGCCACGCACAAAAGACGAAATAAAATTCAACAACACATTAAAGAAATACATACCTGCCAATAACGCAAATATGCCAATGACATGATTCCAATTTGTATTAGCAGTGCTTTCAAATATTTCTATCATCCATTTGGACGTCAACGGTCCAAAAACCATCGACAAAACATTTCCGATTGTTCCACATACAAACAAAGTACCAAAGAACCACGGAAACCTTTTTATCACCAATCGATAAAATCCGAACAACGTTTTTGGAAAGTTATACGAATCGAACACAGTATTATTTTGCTTTTTATGTACTTTTCTGAACATAAGACCCCCTATTTTATTGTTACATGGCAATATATACTGATTTCAATAACTTATTTCAATACAAAAAATTGACGAATCTAAATTTTTTGTGCTTGATTTTTCCTTTTTTTCTTATATAATGATTGTATCAAAATTAAAGATTTAAAAAAAGACACAATTCCTGTGTCTTTTTATTTTGTCGTTTCTATAAAATTTATGGCAGTCTTGGCGACCATGTTGGTTCCAGACCATTTATATC
>JAZRAD010000107.1:0-2950 GCA_045634405.1 Candidatus Enterousia sp. | reverse complement strand
TAAATATACGTTTCTTAAAATAAGTCTGTCCATTGCAGACTGTGTCAGTGGTTTTGCGTTGATTTCGCGCGCTTCATATTCATCGACTTGTTTACGAGCTTTGCGTAAAAGTTCTCTAATTTGATGTCGTATTGTGTTTGTCCTAATACCATGTTGCATTATGCCTAGGTTAATGCAATCATTTATTGCATTTAAAAGGTTGCCTGCTGCGTTTTCAACATATTTTGGGTGTATTGGGAATTGTGTTAGATCGACTGTAAATACGCTAAAACGTATACCTTCAATTGTGCAAAACTTATCATTTGGATCTGGTGGCAATATATCTTCTTCGTAATCGTCAGGTGTTTTTAATCCAAGAACTTTTAATATATTGTTTATTTCTTTTGTTGCATCTGACAAATTTTTTAACGCTTCAGTGCGAGAAGATGTTTTTTCTGTCATATCTTATCCCTTGTTTTTTAGTCTTTTTAAGAATATGTAAAAAAACACAAAAGTCAAGCACAAAAAACAAGATTGTCAACAAAAGTTTTTTTATTTATGTTTTGTCTTGAAACTTTTATGCAAACTATTATATATTTGTTATCAAGCAAAGGAGAAATCAAAAATGGCAACAAGAAATACAACTATTACAGATACCACAGCTAGAACTGTTGGTAAATCAGTTGGTGGAATTGATTTATATTTCAAGCGTATATTTGCATTGATGTTTGGTGCAGTTGGTGTAACTGCGCTGGCGGCGTATATGACGATTTGGGGTGGTGGATTACAATATCTGTTTAATTTACATACAGGTGGTATGTCTGGTTTGTATTATGTACTGTTGTTTGGTGGTTTGGCATTATCAATCTGGGCACAGGTTCGTGTATTTCATATGAAGCCGATGACCGCGGCGTTATTACTGATGCTGTATGCGGTATTGATTGGTGTAACAATGACGCCACTGATTGCGGTTGCGCTGTCTGTAAATCCATCGTCTATATTGATGGCGTTTATCGTGGCGGCATTGATGTTTGCATGCATGGCGATGTTTGGGTACAAGACTGTCAAAGACCTGTCGTTCTTGGGCATATTCTTGTTTATGGGTATGATTGGTTTGATTATTATCGGTCTGTTGTCGTTTGCTTGGCCAACGATGTTGGGTGGCGCATTTGGCACAGTTGTAAGTTTTATTGGCGTTTTGGTATTCGCATTGTTCACAGCATACGATATGCAAGACTTGAAGCGTGCATATGCATATCTGGGTGACGGAACACAGAAAAATCAGTTGGCGGTTTTAGGCGCGTTGCACTTGTACATATCGTTCATCGCAATGTTCCAGTATTTATTGAGTTTGTTTAACAGAGATTAAAAAAAGGGGTAAAAAATGGCTTATAAAATAGATAAAAGCAAATGTATTGGTTGTGGCACATGTATGGGTATATGCCCAGTTGGTGCAATCAGTATGGGTGCAGACGGTAAATGTGTAATTGACCCGCAAAAGTGTATTTCGTGTGGCACATGCGCAGCTGTTTGTCCTGTTTCTGCAATTGGCCCAGATGCACAATAAAAAAAGACCGCCGTATGGCGGTTTTTTATTGTAAAATTTAAAAAAGCGTATAATATATAATCGGTTAAAAATTTAAGGATTGAAACATGGCTGCAAAAACAGTAAATGATATTGTCGCGTTGTGCAAACGTCGTGGGTTTATTTTTACAGGTTCTGAAATCTATGGTGGTTTGGGTGGAACTTATGACTATGGTCCATATGGCGTTGAATTGATGAAGAATATTCGTAACGCATGGTGGAATGCCATGATTTATTCCCGCGATGATATCGAGGGGTTGGATGCGGCCTTGATTACAAATCGTCTGTTGTGGAAATATTCTGGCCACGAAGCGGGCTTTTCAGATCCATTGGTTGAATGTAAAAAGTGCGGTACCCGTATGCGCCAGGATAAAATGAAAGATTTATCAAAGTGCGATAATTGCGGCAGTACTGAAATCACAGAACCACGCGCATATCAACTGATGATGGGGTTATCTATTGGGGCGACTGCTGACGGTGCGATAAATGCATATTTGCGTCCTGAAACAGCAACAACGACTTATACAAACTTTAAAAATGTTTTGGATGCACGTCCACATAAACTGCCATTTGGTATTGCACAAATCGGCAAGGCATTCCGTAATGAAATTTCCCCACGTGGTTTTGTATTCCGTATGCGTGAATTTGAACAGGCAGAAATGCAGTACTTTGTAAATCCAGCCGATGATGAAATGTTCCATAAAATGTGGATGGACGAACGTTTGGCATGGTGGATAAATGTATTGGGAATACCGGCCGAAAAGTTGCGTTTTGCACCACACGATAAATTGGCGCACTATGCCAAGGCGGCTGTTGACATTGAATACGAATTCCCAGACGGTTTTGATGAAGTTGAAGGTATCCATAACCGTCAAGACTTTGACCTGGGGTCACATACCAAGGGACAAAAAGAATTTGAAATCCACGCAAATGTATTGGAAAACAAAGACAGTACAACAAAATTGTCTTATTCTGACCCACAAAGTGGCGAAAACTTTATCCCATATGTAATTGAAACAGCAATGGGTGTAAATCGCGCAATGTTGGCAGTAATGCTGGAAGCGTATAACGAAGAAGATTTGGGTGATGGTAAAACACGTACTGTATTAAAGTTAAAGCCAGCCTTGTCACCGGTCAAGGCGGCGGTTATTCCATTGGCGCGTAATGTTCCAGAATTGTTGAATATTTCAAATGACATTGTCGCGCGTTTGCGCAAATTGGGCATTGGCCGAATTGAATTGGAAAATTCTGGTAATATTGGTAAGAACTATCGCAGACATGACGAAATTGGAACACCAGTTTGTATTACTGTTGATCATCAAACAATGGAAGATAACACGGTAACATTACGCTATCGTGACACGATGGAGCAGGTTCGTGTTCCAG
>JAZRAD010000106.1:0-4238 GCA_045634405.1 Candidatus Enterousia sp. | reverse complement strand
CGATGTTTGTGTATATTACTATGCAAATAATCAAACATATCCAGCTGATTTGATGGATCAAGTACGCAGTGGTATTGCACATGTTGAATCAATCATGGGCAAGAAATTTGCAGACTTGGAAAATCCATTGTTGGTATCTGTTCGTTCTGGCGCACGCGTATCAATGCCAGGTATGATGGATACAGTATTGAATCTGGGTTTGAATGACGAAACAGTAAAAGCATTGGCAAAAATTTCTGGAAACGAACGTTTTGCATATGACTCTTATCGTCGCTTTATCATGATGTTTAGTGAAGTTGTTATGGGTGCAGACATTGACTTGTTTGAACACACATTGGAACGCATGAAAGAAGACAAAGGTTACAAACTGGATACAGAATTGACTGCTGATGATTTGAAAGAATTGGTTGAAAAGTTCAAAGAAATCGGTGTTAAAATCGGTAAGGTTTTCCCACAAGATCCATGGAAACAGTTGGAAATGGGTATTGGCGCAGTATTCGGTTCTTGGATGAGCAAAAAGGCCATCACATACCGCAAATTGAACAATATTCCAGCAGATTGGGGTACCGCTGTAAACGTTCAGGCGATGGTATTTGGTAACTCTGGCGAAGATTCAGCAACTGGTGTATGCTTCAGCCGTGACCCAGCAACTGGTGAAAATAAATATTATGGTGAATACTTGATTAACGCCCAAGGTGAAGACGTTGTGGCTGGTATCCGTACACCACAGCCAATGAGCAAGGATGATTCAGGTCGTCTGTCTTTGGAAGAAGTAATGCCATCTGTTTATGCAGAACTGTGTGATGTTCGTGAAAAGTTGGAAAAACACTACAAAGATATGCAAGATATGGAATTCACAATTGAACATGGAAAATTGTGGATGTTACAGTGCCGTAACGGTAAACGTACAGCAGCAGCTGCTGTTCGTATGGCTGTTGAAATGGTTGAAGAAGGCCTGTTGACCAAAGAAGAAGCAATCTTGCGCGTTGGTGCAGAACAACTGGATCACTTGTTGCACCCAATGTTGGATCCAAAAGCAGAAAAGAAAATTATTGCAACAGGTTTGCCTGCATCCCCAGGTGCTGCTGTTGGTCAGGCTGTATTTAATGCCGAAGACGCAGAAAAATGGGCTGCTCAGGGTAAAAAAGTTATGTTGATTCGCGTTGAAACATCCCCAGAAGATATTGCTGGTATGAATGCAGCTCAGGGTGTTATTACTGCACGTGGTGGTATGACATCACACGCAGCTGTGGTTGCGCGCGGTATGGGTACACCATGTGTATCTGGTTCTCCAGACATCAAAATTGACTATGAATCAAAAACACTGAAAACAACAGACGGTACAGTTATCCACGAAGGCGACTGGGTATCTATTGATGGTGCCAAAGGTCAGATTATCGCTGGTCAAATCCCAACTGTATCTGTTGAATTAACAGGTAACTTTGGTACATTGATGAAATGGGTTGATGAAATCAAAACATTGACAGTCAAGGCAAACGCAGAAACACCAAAAGACGCAAAACAAGCACGTGACTTTGGTGCCGAAGGTATCGGTTTGGCACGTACAGAACATATGTTCTTTGACCCAAGCCGTATCCAAGATATGCGTGAAATGATTTTGGCCGAAGACGAAGCAGGTCGTCGCGCTGCATTGGCGAAATTGTTGCCATACCAGAAAGCAGACTTTGTTGAATTGTTCAAAATCATGGATGGTCTGCCAGTTACAATTCGTTTGATTGACCCACCACTACATGAATTCTTGCCACATACAGAAGCTGAAATCGAAGAATTGGCAAATCATATTGGCAAATCTGTAGAATTCATCAAACAACGTGCAGAACAATTGCATGAACAGAATCCTATGTTGGGTCATCGTGGCTGCCGTTTGGCAATCACATATCCAGAAATCTGCGAAATGCAAACACGTGCGATCTTGTCTGCTGCATTAGAAGTCAAGAAAGCTGGTGTTCGCGTATTCCCAGAAATCGAAGTTCCATTGGTTGGTTCCAAGAAAGAAGTTGATATCGTCAAGGCTGTAATTGATGCAACTGCACAGTCGTTGTTCGCAGAAACAGGCGAAACTGTTGAATACACTGTTGGTTCAATGATTGAATTGCCACGTGCAGCAGTATTGGCAAACGAAATTGCAGAAAGCTGTGAATTCTTTGAATTCGGAACAAATGACTTGACCCAGACGACATTGGGTATGTCACGTGACGACACTGCAAAAATCTTGGACGAATATCGTGCCCGTGGTGTATATGTTGCAGATCCATTTGCATCTGTTGACCAGTTGGGCGTTGGTGTCTTGATTAAAGACGCTGTGCAAAAAGCACGTGCAACCAAGGGTGACAAAATCCACTTGGGCGTATGTGGCGAACACGGTGGTGATCCAGAATCTATCTCCTTCTTCCATCAAGTTGGATTTAATTCTGTATCTTGTTCACCATTCCGCGTGCCAATCGCGCGTTTGGCAGCTGCACAGGCTGCGGTCAAGTTCCCAAGAAAGAACTAAAAAAACAAATCCCCCGTTTGGGGGATTTGTTTTATCGCTATTTAATATTTGCAATTTTGAATTTGTCTGTTATAATTCTGTTCGCTTTGGGTGGCGAGTCCCTCAGACAAACTTTTTTTCGGGTGGTTAGCTCAGTTGGCTAGAGCGTTACGTTGACATCGTAAAGGTCGTTGGTTCGAGCCCAATACCACCCACCATAAATAATAAAATCGGGCTTGCCCCGATTTTTTTATTGCTTGTTTTTGATTGTTATAGATTTTATGATTTGATTCAAGTTATAAAAATGAAATCCAGTTTAATGATTTTTTTTATTTTACTGACACCTATGATTTCATGGGCAGAAACTGCTGTGCCTGAAAAGAAACCAGAAACAGAAATCACTATGACAACGACTCAGGCTATGCAACTGGCCGGTGCATTGGTGGATCGCGGTGATTATGAACACGCAACACAAATTCTGACCAAGACTCCACAAATGAATAATGTTGCGCTGGAAATAGAGCGTTGGTTCTTGTTGGCACAAATCGCGCAAAAGCAAGGCGATTATGATTCTGCGATAAATATATATCGCAAAATTTTAGATGATCAACCAGACTTGGCGCGTATTCGTTTTGAATTGGCAACTTGCTATATGCACAAAAAACAATGGTCGCGTGCAGATTATCATTTGCGTTTGGCAATGGCTGGTAAAGACCTGCCAGAAAATGCACGAAAAATGATGAACTATTACCGATATGTTGTGCGTCAGAACAAGAACTGGAATGTATGGTTTAATATTGGCGCGGCCCCTGACAATAATGTTAACAATGCCACCGGTGGGCAAGAATGTATATTATATTACGGCTATGTTTTATGTAACGATTTGGCAGAGCCAGAATCTGCGATTGGTACAAATTTAACATTGGGTGGAAATTACGAATTTAAATTGTCTGACCAATGGCGTTGGAAATCAGATGCAAATTTGTACAGCAATATTTATGACAAGCACAAGTTTGATGATTTGTATATTGGTGTGTCCAGTGGTCCGCGTTTTGTTTGGAATCAAGGTGATGTATGGTTGGCTGGAACCTTTGCTCGTCGTTGGTATGGATGGGAAAGATATAATTGGTCTGCAGGTACGCGACTGGATACAAATTATGACTTTACCCGCAAATTATCAGGTGGACTTTATCTACGCGCGATGGAAAACAAATATGACCTGTATGGTGATTTTTTAAATGGACAAACATATTCATTGAACACACGTTTTACATATTCGTTTAATGCCAGTCTTTATATGAATCTGCGTGGTGGTATTACACGTGAAGATACAAAAAATCCAACATATTCTTATTGGCAGCCATCTGTATCGTTGGGCGTTGGTGCAGAATTGCCGTATGGTTTTCATATGTATCTAGAACCATCTGTGTATTGGACAACGTATGATGATGTTCGTTATGTTGTATCAAATATGCAGCTGACAAAAATAACAGAACACGACTTTACTCACAGATATGCGGTATCAATATCGAATAATAAATTTGATATCTGGGGATTTGTGCCGACATTTACATTCAGTTACACACAACGCGATTCGAATATCTGGCAACGTGAATATAGCAAAACTGCGCTGGAATTTACAATGCAACAGCGGTTTTAAGTTGCAAAGATAAAAAGCTCTGATATAATTACTGTGAAATACAAAGGTTATATAAATGATGCGAATGCAAATTTAATCTTAAGA
>JAZRAD010000105.1:0-14257 GCA_045634405.1 Candidatus Enterousia sp. | reverse complement strand
GACTTGTCTGATATGCCATACATGGTAATCATTATTGACGAGGTGGCCGACCTGATGAGCCTTGCCCGCAAAGACGTCGAGGCCTGTGTTCAGCGTATCGCACAAAAAGCGCGTGCTGCCGGTATTCACCTTGTTATGGCGCCCCAGCGTCCAGACGCAACAACCATCACAGGTGTTATCAAGGCGAATTTCCCAACGCGTATTTCATTCCAAGCACGCAGCCGTATCGACAGTGTAACATGCCTGGGCGAAGGCGGGGCAGAACAGTTGTTGGCGATGGGTGATATGTTGTTCAGTGAAGCAGGGCGTGTCCCAGTTCGTATCCATGGTGCCTTTATTGACGACAAAGAATTAAAACGCATTGGTGATTTCTTGCGCACCCAGGGCGAACCAGAATATGCCGATGGCGTAACAGATTCTGCAGATGCATCTGGTGGTGATTTTGGTGGTGGATTTGGCGGTGGCAGTGACGACAAAGATGGCGACCTGTACGACAGTGCCAAAGAATGTGTAATTCGTGATAAAAAGCCAACAATTTCATACATTCAACGTCGCCTGCAAATTGGGTATAACAAGGCTGCAGGCTTTATGGAGCGTATGGAAGCAGATGGTATTGTGTCTGCGCCGGACGCCAATAACAAACGCCACATCCTATAAATTAAATCTAATAATTCATCTACCCGCGGTGCCGGCAATTCATGTAGCGTCTGTACACTACATTGCCGGCACTACATGTATCTAAATTATTATCTTTAATTTCTACGCTAATCACAGGTGGTAACAAAAGTTTTTCATTTTTCACTTTTATATTATTTTAAAATATGATAAAATTTCACCTATAGAGAGAATATGAAACACTTTAAGCGCTTTTTTATACTGGTTTTATGCGTCCTGCCTTGGGTTGCGGGTGCTAATGTTGCGACCACTGCGGGCAGTAATTTAACCGCGTGGAATGGTAACAGTGGTTCTACTAATAACAATAATTGGAATACAATGATGAACAGCCGTTCACAAACGGGCAGTACGGCCAAGGCTGATTTTGGTAATTGTAATTCTTTGATTTTGCGTTGCGCGCAACCAAAATGCGCGGCATGTACATCGATGGATTTGGCAAGACCTGTTGTTTCAGGCTGTGTAAATTCCAGCAAGGATTGTAAAAAACACGGTAATGATTTGATTGAATTTATTGCTGCGCAAATTGTGGCAAGTGCTGCTGAAAAGGTCCAGGCGCAACAGTTGGCACAACAGCAGGCCGCGGCACAGGCTGCGGCTGCACAAAGCAGTCAGCAAATGGCCCAGATGCAACAGCAGATGGCACAAATGCAGCAACAAATGCAACAACAAAATGCCCAACAAATGGCACAAATGCAGGCTGCATTGGATGAACAAAAGGCATTGGCTGCACAGGCACAGGCGCAGGCGGCTGCGGCGGCAACTCAACAGGCACAGGCTGCTGCTGCTGCATCTGTTTCCCCTGGGGTGACGGCTGCCCAGCAACGTGCGATTGATGCTGGTGTCAGTGAAGATATGCTGGTACGTCAGCAGGTTAGTGGTGAAATATTGTCTGCAATTGAAAATGCAGAGGCTAATTTAACCAAACTAAAAGAAACGATGGACGAAATATTTAAATATGCAAACTGTGACAAGCGCGGTAATAACTGTTCCGGTCCAAAGCGTGTAAAAATATTCAAAGAAAAAGCATTACAGTTCTTTGAACCATACGATTCAATTGCTGATGAAATGTATGATGCATTGGAAACAGCATTGGTTTTGGGTGTTGATGTTTCTGATGTTATTATGATGTTGTCTGGCGCATGTAACAAGTGGGGTAAATATATGTGTACCGCCAGTGAAAAAGATGATGATGGTGAAATGAAACATGTTCCACAACAGTATGGCGTTGATTGTGGGGGTGACGGTAAATCGGTGAAAAATGGTGCATATTCCCGTGGTGGACATGAATGTCATAAAAGTCAAATTATTCCGCCCCAGGATGATATTCGCTGTACACTGATTGGGATGATTTCTGATGGGAATTCAGGTGATAGTGTTGAACGCAACTGGCTTAGCGAGGAATACGATGGCGATAAATTTATTCGTGTTGGATGTGCGTCATCTGCATTGGATTCGATCGCAATATTTGGCAACAGAAAAAGTAAAAAGAACAAGATTTTGGATTTAGATACATTGGAACGTATCATATTGCAAGATGCCCCAGAATATTCTGCATCTAACAGATATTCCAGCGGTTCGGGCGGTAGTGCTGTGAATAAGGTTAAATATTGTGGTTTAACACCGCGTGGATATACACGTTTGCATAATGCGGTGATGCAAAAAAGAATGCCAGATACAAATGTTTGTGTTACAGAAAAGAAATTAAACAGCGATGCGATGGGCGGATTTGTTATGTCTGGTGACGTAGATTATGATGCGGGATGCAGTACATATATAAACGCAACCAAAGTAGGGTGCGATGCTTTGTCAAAAAATGTGTCTGGAGCAGAAGGGAATATAACAATATATTGGAAAGATGACCGTTGTAAGGTGTCTGATGATAAACATTGGTGTTATTGGGGAACAGAAAATAAATTGATACAAAAGGCAGAGTATGAATGTGTATCTACAGGTGGAACATATAATCTATCTTATGAAACAGATAAAAAATGTGAGTGCCCTAAAGAAACAACAGGTGAATGTGATGGAGGTGAGACTCCTTGCAAAAAGTGTAAAAAAAAAGACCCCTGAGGTTTGAAGATGGGAGCACTATGTTTGAAGATGTGGTGGTAACAGCAAGTGCACAGGTAAAATACCCTCTCTATACACAAAAGGAGTGTACAGATGCGGGTGCCAAGGCTGTCAAAGAAGGAGATAAGTATAAGTGTATGTGCGGGAAATATGCTTTGAATTTGGAATTGTACAAGTGTGAAAATAATGAACCAATAGATATAGAATGAAATATATAAAAAATATCTTTACTAAATTTTTAATACTGGCGGTGGTGCTGGGGTGTGTTGTTATGCCGGCTGTTGCAGATAACGGTTGCGAAAATGAAAATAATGATATGATTTCGGCTGAATTCGCGTTGTGCTCAACACATGTGTATAATATAGGCGATATTCAAAATCCAAATTCGTCTGACCGTGAATTGATGCATAATGTTATCGCAATGAAAACCGAAGTGATAACTCAGCAGATGTACAGACATTATGAACAAATGGAATCTATGCTGAAACGTTTCAGGACACAGTTGGAAAAAGCCGTGTTGACAGCAAACCTGCAGGCAGCAGGCGCCGCAAGTGAGACAGACAGCGATGATTCTTCATATACGCAGACAAATATGAATTCATATATGGCTGGGGTCAAAGATTGCAGTGCAATATCGCTGGATAAAATGGAACAGACAACATGCTATAACCAGAATTTGACAACAATCAGCAATTCGTGGAGTTCTTCAACCAAACCAACCAATGCAATGCAAAAGCAATTGGCAGGCGATTATGAATTGGTTTGTGGCAGTTTTTCAGGTGCCAATGACAGCCTAAAGCCAGATGAATGTAAGGTTGATAATAACGACTATAAACAGTGTACAGCTCCTAAAAGTTTAAATACAAAGACTAAATTTCAAGACTGTTTGAATAAACATCGTCAAAATATTTCTAAACTGTATAACGAAGCGCAAAAAGAAAAGGCGCAATACAGTACCCCTGCATATGGTATGACGTGGGGCGCAAAATAATAAAAATCCCCCGTTTTGGGGGATTCTTTTGTGTTTATCCGCTTTCACTGGCAAAGGTAATTATCCAACACCACACCGGGGGCAGGGGGCAGAAAAAAGAAAATAATTTTTATTCTTTCTTTAACTGTTCGCGCAGTTTGTCCCAATATTCAAGACGCTTTTTAATTTCGCGTTCAAACCCGCGTTCAACAGGAAAATAGAATTTCTGACGACCCATGGATTCTGGAAAACAATTCTGGCCAGAAAATCCATTTGCCGTATCTGGGTCGTAAATATAACCTTCGTTGTATCCTAAATCTTTCATCATTTTTGTTGGCGCGTTTAAAATATTTTTTGGTGGCATAAGCGAGCCTGTAGCGCGTGCCGCGGCGTATGCAGCCTTTTGTGCCTTGTAATTTCCAACGCTTTTTGGGGCTGTGCCCAGATATATTACCAGTTGTGTCAATGCCAAGTCGCCTTCGGGACTGCCCAGACGTTCGTACGCATTCCATGCAGCAATCGCAACCTGTAACGCGTTTGGGTCTGCCAACCCCACATCTTCGACAGCAAAGCGTGTCAATCTGCGAAATAGGTACATTGGATCTTGGCCAGATGTCATCATGCGTGCCGCCCAATAAAGTGCCGCGTCTGTATCGCTGGCGCGCAGGGATTTATGTACCGCAGATATCAAATTATAATGTTCATCACCATGTCTGTCAGATAGTGGCGCGCGCTTCTGTACGGCGGAATCCAAGGTGTCTGGCGTTAATGGATCTTTGAAATTTGCGTTTGATAAATATTCAACTGTGTTTAATAAAAAGCGTGCGTCGCCATCTGCCATCTGGGCCAGATGGGTGCGGGCATCGTCTGTCAGTGGTAATTTTATGCCCAAAAATTTTTCTGCACGTTGTATTAATTCCATCAAATCTTCGGTGGAAAGTCCTGACAGCACACCAATATGACAGCGCGACAGCAACGCGTTGTTTAAATTAAAACTGGGGTTTTCGGTGGTTGCACCCATAAATACAACTGTGCCATCTTCCAGATATGGTAATAATGTATCTTGCTGGGTTTTATTAAAGCGATGAATTTCATCAATAAACAACAAGGTATTTCTACCAATGTCGCGATTCATACGCGCCGCATCCATTGCTTTTTTTATGTCGGCTGTGCCAGAAAATACTGCAGACATAGGAACAAAATCCATATCAACAGAATTTGCCAATGCACGTGCAATTGTTGTCTTGCCGCATCCGGGCGGCCCCCATAAAATCAAGTTCGATAATTTTTGATTGTCAACCATACGGCGGACAATGCCGTTTTCACCCAATAATGTCTTTTGACCCACAATGTCATATATTGTGTTCGGACGCATTAAATCTGCAAGTGGTCGTGTCATTTTACTTGGCTTTTATTTAGGGTTTATTTGTGATATAATAATTGTATTAAAATACAAAGGAAATGGCAAGTTGGTAAATAAAAATTCTGATTTTACTTTGGCTGTGGCAAATCTGGCGGCGGCTGCGATTGCTGCAAACCCCACACTGACGATGGAAGAGGCTGTAAAAAACGCACGCAAAATTCTGCGTGGCACATCTGTTACAGATGAACAAATTCAAGATTCTGTGCATCCTGATAAAATCCAATGCTTGGAAGATGGTACATGGCATATCATGCTGCGACGCTATTTAAAAAGAAAATTTGACCTGACTCCCCAAGAATATCGCGAAAAGTGGGGCTTGCCAAATGACTATCCTTTTGTTGCGCCGGCTTATTCGCGCAAGCGTTCAAAAATAGCCAAGAAAACAGGACTGGGGAGGAAATAATAATGCCTGATAAAACTGTTGCACAAAAACGTGGTGATAATATGCGTGCCGCTGCGGAACGCATATTGCAAGCGCGAAAAAATGTGGCGGGTATACAGGTGCCAGATACTGTGAACTGGAAAGAAATCGCAGAAATATCTAAGGATGTTTCAGGTAAAAATCAAATCAATGTTGATTGGAAAAAATTTGGTGCTTGGTCCAAAGAAATTACACAAGAGGCAGCTAAGATATCTGGTATGTCCGCGTTATGGTTGGCAGAACATATTGTGCGTGGCATAAATACGGTTTTTGTTGATAACTTTATCGTCAGAAATATTGAACGTGGGGTCAAAGAATCTGCAACTACAAAGTTTGGAAAAAATTATTCGTGGGTGACAAGTTATTTCTTTTATCTAATGGTCGTGGCAACAATGATGGGTGCAAGTGGAAAATTTGTCGCAGATGCTGTTCAAGAAGATGAAAAGGAAAATATTTATAAACCACAAGATAATCAAAAAAAGTTTGAGGACTTTGTTTTAAATCCAAATGTGTCTGATGCAGAATGGAAAAAACAAATAGACGCAATTCAGCCTTATGTTGTCGCGCATATATTTTCAACCGAAGGTTTTATTGAATCTGCGTATTATGATAATGGCAACAACAGGGGAACTCTTACTATCGGTGCTGGGTTTACAATCAAAGATAAAGTACATCGTGATTTTGCGACTAAAATACTGGGGCGAAAAGTTGGAAATATGGCCAGTATTACTAAAGTAGAGGCAAAAATTCTGACAGACGCATGGCTGCGAGAAAAGATTTATCCAAATATGAAAAATGAATTTAAAAAGCCAATGTCTGCACGTGTTTTTGTTAGTCTTGCGGTGGCTGCATATAATGCTGGGGAAAATATTTACATGAATGGAAATTCCGGACGACCAGTGGCAGATGCTGTAAATTCAGGTAAAAGCGAAAAACAAATCGCAGATGCTTATGTTCGTGCGTTTGGTAAAATTCGTGGTACAGGGTGGGGCGGTATGCCAAATAAATATGGCGTATGTACCTTGTATATGCAGGGAAAAGTTTCTGATAATGCAATCTTAAATTCAATTTGCGAAGCACCGTATGGTATTGAAGATTTTGTTCGTGCAGCACAAAAAGAAGATAAAAAATTTGATCCAAAAAAAATGGAGCCAGGACGTTTATTAATATACGATGGTAATGCTTATGCTTCTAAACCAGTTGGTGTCTTGGATTATGATGTTAACAGTATGTTGTTGCAGGTAAAAAATAGAACAACAAAAGGTACTAAACAAGTGCCTGTGCATGAATTCTTTAGTAATACAGAAAACGAAACAATGGAAAAAGGATTGCTTTTCCAAACGCCTGTTGCTGATTTTATGCAAGAATATGAACAGACTATTGTTGCACAACAATCAGAATCTGAAAAATTAAATGAAGAAGGCGAACTGTTGTTTTTTGCAAGTAAGTATGATGATGCCGAAAAAAAATATAAAAAAGCGTTGGAAAAGGATGATATGAATTATGTCGTCTATAGCAATTTATCAATCTTGTATTATCGTCAAGGCGAATATCAAAAAGGATTGGAAGTTGTACAGAAGCTTATAAGTTCAGCAAAAATAAAATCTATGCCAAAAGATATGAAATCTTATGCTTATTATAATGCTGCTTTATGTCGAGAAGGACTGGGTGATAAAGCTAAGACAAATAAAGAAAAATTGGAACATTATAATGCAGCAAAAGAAAATTTGAAACTGTCAGAACGATTCGGTGGTGGTATACACGAAAAATTAGGAAGCAGACTTGATGAAAAAATAAAAAGTTTATCTGTTAGACAAGTAACTGCTTTCCATAATAGTATTAAACAAATCAGACAAAAAAATGCAAAGCATGATTTATTGCTGTATGGAACAGAACGTAAAATTAATTTGACGTAACTTAAAGGAATAGATTTATGAAAGTTTATGTTGATATACATGATAATCGCTGGAAAAAATATAAAATCGATTTTGCAAAAATCGCAAATGCTGTCGTAGGTAATAAATATAAAAATGCCGAAGTGTCAATCGTATTGGTCGATGATAAAGAGATAAAAAAAATCAATCGTGAATATCGTAATATCAATAAACCAACAAATGTTTTGTCTTTTGAGTTGGGTGATGATGAATTGTTGGGCGATATTTATATATCACTAGATACTGTAGAAAAAGAAGCAAAACAAGAAAATATATCTGTTGAACATCATACAGCTCATATGGTTGTACATGGTGTTTTGCATTTGCTGGGGTACGATCATATCAACGATGACGAAGCTATTGTTATGGAAAATAAAGAAACAAAAATATTAGAAAAAATGGGAATGAAAAATCCGTATGCAAGTGTTTTTGAAATATCTTGTGCTGATGGTTCTTGTTGTCCAGGTGCAAAAACAATTGCGTTTTTTAAAAGACTAAAAATAACAGATAACAGTTTTGCGCAATATCTTCTATACGGCGTGTTTGGTGCGATTGCGTCGTTTGGGTTTGCGCCATTTTATCAATGGTGGTTGACGGTTTTGGGTGTAGGAGGCGCATATTGGTTGACTGTAAGAAATAAAAATTTTGGTGGTTTTTGGCGTTCGTTTGTTAGTGTTGCACCGTTCGGTGCGATGTATGGATTGTTTATGTTTTGGTGGGTTTTACATTCTATATATGTTGTGCCGGAAATAGCAGATGTTTATGCTATATGGACAATACCTGGTATAATTGGTTTAATGTTTGCAGGGTGGTTGATTTTTTCGTGGCCATTTGTTGCAGTGGCAAATAAGAAAACATCTGCTGCTTCCAGAATATTTTTGTTCGCTGGTGTTTGGACAACTGTTTTATGGTTGCGCGAATGGATGTTTACTGGTTTCCCATGGAATCCAATCGCAAATATAACAATGCCATATCCAATTGTTGCTAATTCTATGTCGCTGTGGGGGGCGTTGGGTTTAAGTTTTATAATTGTTGGTTTGATTGCAAGTTTGGTTGAATTGCTAAGAAATTATAAAAATATATTTGTTTGGATTGTAGGTTTGTTGTTTGCAGGAAGTTTTGTATACGGCGGATTTGTTGGTGTACGTAATGTTGTTGCATCTGATGCTGGTGCAGAATCTGATGTTGTTATGTTGCGAATTATTCAGCCTGCGTCATCGCAAATGCAAAAGGCAACTCATAACAGAGCAGAGGCAATGCAGCGTGCAGAATATAATGTGCATAATTTGGTAAATATGGCATCTGCAGATGGCGAGTTTGATATTGTTATTATGCCAGAAACATCATATCCATTTGTTGTTTTAAATACAGATAATATTGAAATGGCATCGTATTTGCAAAAGCCAATTATATTTGGTGCAAATACTTTTGATGCCGGTGGTGTTTTTAATTCAATGGTTGTAACCCAGTCAAACGGCCGTATAGAAAAGATTTACAGTAAATCGCATTTGGTGCCATTTGGTGAATATAAACCATTGGGAATCTTGCCGTCGCCTGCAAATTTAACTGCGGGTAATGGGCCAGAAGTTATAGAATTAAATGGTTTTAAGTTTGTGCCAGCTGTATGCTATGAAATTATTTTTTCTGATTCTTTGGTGCCAAACGGGGCGGGTGATATAAATGCAGTTGTAAATATTACCAATGATAACTGGTTTGGTAATACTCCTGGTGTTTATCAGCATCTTGATATGGTTCGTCGTTATGCAATTGAATCAGGCTTGCCTGTTGTGCGTGCAAATTATTCTGGGATAAGTGCATTTGTTGCGTCTGATGGCGAAATAGTTTCTATGTTACCAGTCGGTATGTCTGGCGTTTTAGATGGTTTTGTTTGGGGGGCACATGTTACACCGTATCGTGAAATTGGCTTGAATCATTGGATGATTATCATATTGATTGTATCAATATTTGGTTCTACCGTTTTTTCGAAAGTACGTGAATAAAACTAGTTTTTAAATGTTTGTAAAATAATTTGTTGCAGAATCCATACTCGTACTGCGGACGATAAATTTCTGTCACGTGGACGTGTTGAATCTATGTCGTTTATAATTGCTGCAACCGGTCTGTTCTGCCGTATAGCAAGTTTTTGTAATGCGTCAATAAACTCTGATTCCAGAGTAATGCTTGTTTGATGTCCTGATAAAGAAACAGATATTTTTTTCATTTTAAATTTTCCCAGATATTAAGCAGTCTGTTATTGCACGGTATGGGTCTTCATAGCGTCGTAAAGGTGTTAAATTTAAATTGTCTAGCATATAAAATGTGCCGAATGCGTCAAAAGCAAACCAAAATAAATCGTTGCGACCAAATATTGTTTTGCCGACAGTTTTACCAAGAACAGATATGTCATCATTTATTTTTAATATACTGGGTATTGGGTATGTTTTTTCGCGCATTATTTCATTTGGACCAAATATGTAACCTGTATCCATACAAATCGCGCCAGCGTGTTCGTATAATTCACAAAGTACTTTTGGTAACATGGCGTATCTGCGTTGTTGCAACGCGCCATTTAGTAATAGTATTTGATTTTGTTGTGCCGGTGCAAATACGACAGCTCCACGTGATTTCATTGTTGTTATAAATTCAGTCGCATTCATACTTGTTCCTTTGATTTTACATGTCTCTGTCCGCAGCAATTTGTGATGCGATTGTTTCGGTCAATCTGTCTTCGGTGCCGTTACCTCCATCGCCACCATTGATATTGCTGATTGGTAAATATATCTTTTTTGCAGGGTTTGGTAACCATATTAAATCGTTGCCAGATTGTGATATTATGAATCTGTCCATATTATAAGAGTGTGGAAAAGTTTTACATAAAAACATATTTTCGATGCTTAGTTCGCCACCCCATACCAATGGTATACGAAAACGTATAGATAAATTTTCTGAAATCTTTTTTCCTGTGATTAAATCAATAAATTCTTCTTGTGATAAGTTCATCAATGCGATTTCTTCAATACAATCAGAAAGCGTTGACATAAATTCGTGACATAGTTTTTTATACTGTGTAAACCAGTCGTTTGGGATGTTTTTGCGAACAGGTTTGCATTCCATTATCGGTAAATCTTTTAAACCAAGTTCAGCAACTTTTTTTTCGGCAATACTGGCGTTTAAATACATTACAAGCGTCCTATGTAATCAATTACTGTTGATATATACCCAGAAAATGCTTCAAAGTTTTCAATCATATCTGGATCTGTCGGTGGGTTCGGGTGTTGTGACATATAGGCACGTAATTCATCTGTGTCCTTAAATGTTAGTACGTCCGATGTGTTCTGAGAAGTGGTATCGTTTGGGTTTATTACGAAACCAATAGTTGTAATTAGTACATCTTCTAGTGTGTCAGAAAATACTTGTTGAAAAGTATCAATAATATCTTGCATTTTTGATGCTTCGATATTTCGGCTACCCAGCCAAACAGTTTCGCCATTTCCGATTGCCATCAGTGGAACTTTGTATCCATGAACGAGTGGAGATTTTTTTACAACATATCCAGCAGATGTGAATATTTCTTGTAATTCTGTGTCGTGTTTTTCTGGAACAGGAAGCGTTTTTGTGGTGGTGGTTGTTACAGGTGCTGTTGTGGTTGTTCCTGCAACGGGGGCAGTCATTATTTCAATTTGTGGGGACGAAGTGATGGTTGATACTGTGCCGTTTAATCTTTTGGGGCGAGACAGTGCAAATATATCCACGTTGTTTGTTTTTATTTCAGATGTTGCTGGTTGTGTTTGTGCTTTTTTGTTTTCTGTTTGTGGTATTTTTATTTTGCGAAAACGTGGGCGAATCAATAGATAAAGGCCAAATACAATACAAAAAACAGCAATAATCATTGAAATATAAAACAGAGGCTTTATATGTGTTTGTGTGACCTGCATATATGCAAGATGTTGCCAATGCGTCTTGGATAATATATTAAAGCCGAATTGGGTATTAAACCAAAAACATGCACCCAAGGTTGATAACAACAACCATAATGTTCCCAATAAAATATTATCAAATTTATTTCTCATTACGGTTTTTATTGTATCATATTTATGATAAAGTAGAAAGAGTAATGATAGAAAAAAATATTATTTTTGATGATTTATCTGATGTTGCGTCTGTTTGGTGTGATGCGACAATTGATTCTGGTGAATTGGCACGTGTAGCTGGCGTTATTATGGACAGAAAGATATCTTTTGTTTCTGTTGTGCCAGAATGTGTGTCTGTTATCTGGCCTTGGTTGGAAAACAAAGGTGTTAAAATTTTGGCGCGCTTTGGGTTAAAAGATAAAAAAGTTACAGAACAGCAGATTTCTGATGTAACAATGGCGATAAATTCTGCGTTTAAACGTGGGGCGCATGGCGCGCAAATGTTCTTGGCATATTCTGCATTGGCGGGTCTTGTTGAACAGACACATGTTATAAGAGATGACCTGTTCTTTGAAAAAGACTTATCTATTGCGATTGATATAAATCAAATCGATTCGGATGATTGGAATGTTTTGTTTGAAAATTTACAAAAGATAAACGCGACTTCTTTGTTGCTGACAATGTCCAAAGATATGGGGGACAAGTCTGATTTTGTCGGTCGTTTTTATGGTATGTTGGATGTGTGGAATTCGGAAAATAAATTTGATATTCATCTGGCGTTTGGCCAGAATTTCCAGCGTATAGAGCAGGCATTACGTCTGATAAAAAGTGTGCGCCCAGAACTGATAAAAACAACAAAAGTTTTTATAAATTACTAGTTATGTAAAATCAGATATTTTGGTGCAGTTGTTCCTGCTTTGTTTTTATGCTGATAACGCGTTTGAATAATTTCCATGTCAGGAATTGTTGCAGATAAATTTGTCTTTTTGATTTGTTCTAAAATCCAATCAAAGTATTCCCAGTGGTCTGTACCAATAATAATTTCGCCACTGTCAGACAAATATTTTGACAAAGTGTTCAAGAATTCTGCAGACAGCAGACGACGTTTTTCATGTCGTGCCTTGGGCCATGGGTCAGGGTGCAGTACCCAAATCTGTTCAAATTTTGACTTTGTTTGGCGCAAGAAATCACGAACGTCATCTGCCCAAATGCGAATGTTTTTGTATTCATCCAGTACCCGATTCGATTTTTCGTCGGTAATTGCAGACAGCAAACTGGCCACACCGTTCATAAATGGTTCTGCGCCAATGATGATTTTGTCTGGATTATTGTGTGCCAAATCGCGTACGTGTTCGCCCGCACCAAAGCCGATTTCCAGTATATCGCCCGTTTCTGGGGCAAGGGTGGGTAACAATTCGTCAATCAGTGTTTGTTGACGGGTGGATAATTTTTTGCCGTGCCGACGGCCAAATGTTCTTATTTCTTGTTTTTCCATATATTTAGTATAGAATTAGCGTGTAAAAAACACAAGGAATATATAGATGAGAAATGGTTTATCAAAAGATTTAATCGCACGTGTGTTGGGCGCGGCACCAAAATATACATTGGATGAATTAGAAGCAAAATTCCCACCACGCAATCTGGGCGAAGGGGTTAAAGTGACACGATTTGCCCCCAGTCCAACAGGCTATATGCATTTGGGTAATTTGTATAGTGCACTGATTAGTTATAAGTTGGCACAACAGTCAGGTGGTGTGTTCTTGTTACGTATTGAAAATACAGATACAAAGCGTGAAAATAAAGATGCAGTTGATATTATCATAAATTCGTTGGCTGAATTTGGAATTACGTATGAAAACGATCCGGTGTATGGACCATATTATCAATCAGAACGTAAAGATATTTATCATTCTGTGGCGGCAGATTTATTGGCGCGTGGGTTGGCATATCCGTGCTTTTTAACCCAGGAAGAAATGGACGAAATTCGTGAAAATCAAAAAGCGGCAGGTTTTGCAACGGGGATTTATGGTGAATGGGCACGTGATAGAGATTTGACCGAAGAAGAAATAATTGCATATTTGGATAAAGGTTTGGTTCCATCGATTCGTTTGTATTCAATGGGTAATCCAGAACAGCGTATTTTCTGCAAAGATGCGGTGCGTGGGTCGCTGTCTGTGCCAGAACATAATGAAGATACTGTTTTAATTAAATCTACGGATGGGTTGCCAACGTATCATTTTGCACACTTGTGTGATGATCACTTTATGCACACAACACATGTTGTTCGTGATGAGTCTTATTTTGGAACGTTTGCAATGCATGTTCAGATGTTTCGTATGATGGGCTGGGAATTGCCTGCATACGTTCATATTGCGACATTGGATAAGATTGATGAAGAAACAGGCAAGCAAAGAAAATTGTCAAAGCGTAAAGACCCAGAGGCAAATGTTGCATTTTTCTTGGAAGCGGGTTGGCCAGTTGAATCTGTGATTGAATATCTGGGAAATATTTTGGCGCCGGGATATGAAGAAGCAAAAGTAAAGGGCCAGGTTAAATCGTTCTGGGATTATGAAATGCGTCCAAAGAAAATGCCGGTATCCGGGTCGTTGTTTGATATGAAAAAACTGGAATGGTGGGCCAAGGAATTTATTGGTTCGTTGCCGGTGCCGGAATTGGTAAATCGTGTTGTCGTATGGGCAAATGAATATGGGACGGACGCAAACAAAATGCAGGTCGCAGATGTGGATTATCTGACAGGTGTTCTGGGAATTGAGCGCGATAATCCAAAGCGTGTACGTAAAGACTTTATCACTTGGTCACAGACGTTGGAAAATGTCGCGTTTTTCTGGGATG
>JAZRAD010000104.1:0-6691 GCA_045634405.1 Candidatus Enterousia sp. | reverse complement strand
CGGGTTTTTTATGATTATCTTTTATTTGACAAAATGAAATAATGGTGTACATTTGTGTGCATGGATTATATAAAAGAAGCTTTTTTATTGTATTTAGAAGAAACGGGCGCGTTTGGGCGGTCGTTTAATAAATATGATAATAATTTTGGTCGTTTTTCGCCGACATATACTGTTTCTAATGAACGGCTAAGCGAGGCTATGGAAATTCTAAAGCCACGTGGTAAATCTGTTTTGACTGTGGCGGCCAGTGGCGATCAAGCGTTTTTTTATAAAATCAATGGCGCGTCGCATGTTGATACATTTGATATTTCGTATTGTGCGCAGGTTATGATGAATGTAAAGACAGCGGCTGTGCAAACATTGAATTATGCTGGTTATCAAGAGTTCTTGAATTCTATTAAGTCTGCTAATACAGATATTATGTCTGTGTCTAAATTTCCAAAAGTATCTGTAGCGTTGTCACAGGATGCCAAACGATTTTTAAATGCTGTGCGCGGGCAAAAATATCGTTTGGGTATTGGGACTAATTTTAATCCGATGACAGCGGCGCAATATAAAAAGCTGCGTGCAGGTGTAAATGCGCCGTTTAATTTTATTTGGTCTGATGTAATGAGTTTGTCGGGGTATTTAACGCAGATGTATGACCAGATATATATGTCTAATATTTTTCAGTATAATTGTGATAAAGATAAAAATGTTAAACTGATTCAGGGTTTGTTACCGTTCTTAAATGACGGCGGTGAAATAATGTTGTGTGTAACGCCTTTCTTTAGAAGTTTTGAATTAGATGTTATGCGTAATGTGGCCAAGGACTTGGAAAAGTTTGTGCAGATACGTTTAGAGGCGACCAGACATCAACAATATGCGATTGTAAAGAAATTATAATTCTTCTGTATCAGTTATAATTCTGATTCCGTCTGATTCCCATTGTGGTATCAGTGTTTCGATGTCCATAATATTGTCGGTCGCCAGATAAAGTACAGGTTGGACATTGTGTTGTTCTGCAACTGATTTTACAGACAGTACAGGTGAAGGTTTTGATTTGCCGGATGCAAACCAGCTTTCGTCATCGGTAACCCAAAAGTCATCGTCATTATGTACTGCGATTGCGTATTTGTCTGTTACGATAATGTCGTCAATTGTTTTGTATTCTATTGATTTACTGTCCAGATATTGTGTCAGTTCTGTGTTTTGTTGTTCTGAATCTTTTTCATCATCGCTATCAAAGTTTATAGATGTAAAGACAGGTGTGTCAGAAAATGTTGTGTTGTCTGTATTGTCTGTGTCGTCTGTATTAAAATCATCGATTTCAATATCAAAATCTGTTGGTATTGGCAACTCTGCAATATCAGATTCTATGTTAGTATCATTTTGCTTTGGTGGTGTGATATTAAAATTTTTTGGATATTTTTTTGCGTGTATAAACACAGGTACCATTTCCAGTGGTATGTCTGCATTTAATTCAGATTTATAATCAGGTTCTGTGTCAGCTTTTGTGTCTGATTCTGGTTCTGCAGGTTTTTGTTCTGGTTTTGGTTTGATTATTTTAGGTAATGGAATTTCAATCAGTGGCTTGTTTTTACGCCATATCAGCAGACCGGTAGCGATGTATAGTGGGCCAGCCGCCAATATCAACAGGCCAAATACAAAACCGGCAAATCCTTGCAAACGTGCGTGCAACAGGTGATTCCATTGGGCTGCATTAAATATGCTGAACCCAAACAGATAATATAAAATTGCCCACAGAACAAATACATAGCATATTGTCCATGTTATGAAATATCGTTTGCTGGCTAAGAAAGTTAAAAATTTTTTCATATATTTATTATAGACTGTAATCGTGTTTTGTCAATAGTAATTTAAAATTAAAAAAATATAAAAATTTGCTTTTTTTATAATACTTTTTATGTCATAATACAAGAGATAATAAGGAGAGGCTTTTCTATGTCTGGAATATTAAGATTATTGGGTATGTCAATTTTATCTGTTGGGGCATGTTTGTTTACAGTTACGGCTGACGCTGCGACTGGTCGTGCTAATTCTGCGAATATTCGCAGTACAACGATTGGTGGTGCTTCTATGACGGCGCGTATGCCCAGTATGCCAACATTGCCATTAGTTGCAGTTGGTAATATTTCAACAAATGTTCCATCCGGTAATACAAATACTGGTGGCAATAATGGCGGTGGTAATAACGGTGGTGGCAATGACGGTGACGTAACGCATGATACTGCTTGCTGGCTTAAGGTGCCTTATGCAACTGCAGGTCTTTGGGATGAATCTGGTTATTGTAAAATTACAGAATGTGCCGAAGGTTGGAAGGTAAATTATAACAAAACTGCATGCGAACAAGAACCAGAGTGTCCAGACGGTGGCCCAAGAAATTCTGATTATACAATTGATGATTGTATGCGTGATGTTATGGCATGTGTTAACAATGGTGCATTGCCGAATGGTTTGAATGATATGTTTAATGATGATTTGCGTGCATCTATTATCAATGGAATGGGATTGTGTTATGCACAGATTGATAAATGTTTGACAAACGTCAGACGTAATTGCAAGCCTGTTTATATTACACGTACAGATGTTTGGATTGACTTTAATTCGCGCAAGGTTCAGCCAGAATATTATAGCTTTGTTTTGCGTAAAACAGGTTTAACACCGACCCAGGCAGAAAGGACATGTTTGTTATTAGACAGAAATACATATGGTAAATCATTTGCGGCTGTGAATGCGGATGATGATGTTACTGGTGAATATAAACAGGGTGTTGGCGCCTATAATGAACAGCAAAATGGTTCTTTGTCCAAAGATAATCCAATGGGCCCAGAAGTTAATACAAATGGTGAAGTAGATGCAAAACGTGGCCATTATGCACGTTGGGATGCGTCAAACGCACAATGTTTGCTTCGTGTTGCAGCATATAACAAAGATAAGTTAATTACAAACGAATGGTTGTTTGGTGCAATTGGTGACGATGCGCCGGCAGAGGTTTGGAAAGTTGCAGGTGAAACATTTACATGTAACAAAGACCTGTTTGGATTTTCGTTGATGAAGCAAACTGCAACAGCGGCATTGGTTGGGGTTGCTGGTGGTACTGTGGTTGGTGCTACGGTTGGTGCAGGTGTCGGTGCCGGTATTGCAAAAGACAATGCGTCAGTAGCTGTTTGTAAAAATAAGAAATATCGCGAAAGTATGTTGGTAAAGCTTAAGAATTCGCGTAAGATAAACATTGTAGAAAACTTCTTGGAAGAAGGCAATTTGGACCAATCGACAGCGGAATTGACTGAAAAACAATGTGAGAGTCTTATTGGGTTGTTGGATGTCTATGAAGAATATGATAGAAATGTTACTCGATGTGAAAACGCAGGGGATAGATCTGTTGTAAATAACGGTTTTATAAATTGTCCTGGTGGTGGTGATTTGCTTAGCTGCTTGACGAACTTATTAAAAACAGGCGAAGTTGAGGAATTGAAAAAAGTTGCAAAAGATTATAATATTATGACAGCAGCTAGTGATGATCACATTATTGCAAGTGCTGCGTCTATTTTGGTAAGCTGTGTTGAGCCGGTTGCCAATACTACAGATTCTTATACGATTATGAACAAGTCAATATGTGCAAATGCACGTTCTGTTTTGGTTATTGCGGGGATTGGACCGTTTAGGGCTGGTTCATGTGTATTCAAGGGGATTGACCTTTCCAAGCTTGATATCGACAGAAATATTGCCTGTACAGAAGAAGGTTTGTGTCGTCCATATACAGAAATCAGAAAAGAATTAAATGATTTGGACTATGTATTAGATGCAATTGATGTAAAGCCAGCAGAAAAGCGTAGCGCAACAATTGGCAAGGCAACAGGTATTGGTGCCGCGGTTGGTGCCGGTGCAGGTGGTATTGCAACCGCAATTACAGCCTTGGTTGAAAGCGATAATATTAATTGCCGTGTTGGTGACGGTTTGGGGCAGGTTGGTTTGAATAAGTCTTATTCAATTGATAGATTGAAAGATTTATATGTAAAATGGAATCTGAACTTGCCGGATACACAGGTTTTGGGCGCAAGTGGTGCTGTTACGGACGAAACATCCTGGATAGCTGCCTGTGATGATTCTGACACAAAGAAAAAATGTGAAGAAGCGCAGTTCTATTACAAGAATGCCAGCGGTGTATTGGAATGGATTTATTCTGCATGCACGTGGGATTCTAATACAAATACGTGTAATCCAAATAACACACTGTTAAAATCATATGGTGTAATTGAATAAAAAAATCCCCCGTTTGGGGGATTTTTTATTTTGTAAAATTTATATAAAATGCTATCGTTATTAGCATGAAAAAAGATACCCCTGATTTTGAACTGGAAATCGCGTCTGGTGCAGATTTTGTCGCCGGCGTGGACGAGGCTGGACGCGGCCCATTATGTGGGCCTGTTGTGGCGGGGGCTGTTATATTTCCGAATCGCGAAATTGAAATTCCTGTTGTTATTCGTGATTCCAAACAAATGACCGCGCGTCAGCGTGCGGCCGCATATGACTGGATTGTAAATAATACCGTTTGGGCGGTGGCAGAATGTAGTCCGGCGGAAATTGATGAAATGAATATTTTATGGGCGTCTATGTTGGCGATGAAACGGGCGGTTGCAAAATTAAATATACAACCGCAACATTGTCTGATTGACGGCAATCGTGTGCCAGACGGGTTAAATGGTACGCCCGTCGTACATGGTGACGCGCGGTCGCTGTCAATTGCGGCGGCATCCATTGTTGCCAAGGAAACACGTGATAAAATAATGAACGATTTGGCAAAACAATTTCCGCAATATGCGTGGGATAAAAATGCGGGGTATCCGACAAAATCTCATTTGCAGGCGATTGATTTGTATGGTATAAATCATCATTATCGTAAAAGTTATGGACCAATCAAGGAAAGGATGAAAAATGAAAATTCGCACGATTGAAAATCTGGATGTTCGTGGAAAATACGTTCTGTTACGTGATGACTTTAATGTGCAAATCGTTGATGGAAAAATTACAGACGCATTTCGTATCGAACAGAGTATGCCAACAATAAACGCGTTGCGTAATGCAGGTGCGCGTGTTGCAATTGTTGCACATCGTGGCCGACCAAAGGGTCAACGCAATATGGAATATACACTGCAACCCATCGCAGAATATATGAATATTCCATTGATTTCTGATTGCTTGGATAAAGAATTTATGGCAAATATGCAAAACGGCGATGTTGTGCTGTTGGAAAATGTTCGTTTCTATGACGGCGAAGAAAAAAATGACCCTGCGTTTTCTGCGGAATTGGCACGTGGTTTCGACTTGTTTATAAATGATGCGTTTGCGGTTTCACATCGTGCGCATGCCAGTACTGTTGGTGTGGCAGAAATTTTGCCGTCGTATGCCGGTAAATTGTTGGCAGATGAAATTAGACATTTGACTGATGTGATGGAAAATCCAAAACGTCCGCTGTTGTCCATTGTTGCAGGCAGCAAGGTTTCTACAAAAATCGGCGTATTAAAGGCGTTGGCAAAATTATCTGATACATTGATTATTGGTGGCGCGTTGGGTACAACATTTAACTATGCCATGGGGGCACAGGTTGGTAATTCGTTGTATGAGGCTGACCAAAAAGATACCGCCTTGGAAATCTTGGAATATGCTGCGCAAAATAACTGTAATGTATTGTTGCCACTGGACAAGGGGGTCGCCAAAGAATTCGCACGTGACGCACAACGATTTAACAAAGACTTTACAGAAATAGAACCTGATGATGTGATTATTGATGCAGGCGTTGCAACAACACAGCGTGATACAGATGCAATTCGTGCGGCGCGTACTGTTATTTGGAATGGAACTGTTGGTATGGCGGAATGGCAACCAACGTGGTCTTATGGTTCATTTGCATTGGCGCAAACAATCGCAGAACAAACACGTGCAGGAAAACTGGACAGTATTATTGGCGGTGGCGATACCGTTGCCGCGCTGGAGGCCTGTGGTGTCAAAGATGATATTACATATGTTTCCACAGGTGGTGGTGCGTTCTTGGAATTTATCGAGGGACGCATATTGCCAGGAATCGCCATACTGGAAGATAAATAAACATAATAAAACAGGAGTGAAAAATGAAAATAAAACCATTCGCAGGGGTCAGACCACCAAAAGATTTGGCACAGCAGGTCGCATCAAGACCATATGACGTCTTGAATTCAGTAGAGGCCAAGGCTGAGGCAGGTGAAAAATCGTTGTTGCATATTATTAAGCCTGAAATTGACTTTGATCCAATCGCAGATGAACATTCGCAACCTGTTTATGACAAGGCTGTTGAAAACTTTAAACTGTGGCAGGAACGTGGCTGGTTGGTTCAAGATAATGCGGAAATGTATTATGTTTATGCGCAAACAATGGATGGACGTACACAGTATGGCTTGGTTGCAGCTGCAAATGTCGATGACTATATGACAGGTAAAATCAAAAAACATGAATTAACACGCAAAGACAAAAAAGACGATCGTATGATTCATGTGCGTATCCAAGATGCAAATATAGAACCTGTGTTCTTTGCATATCCTGATGTCGCAGAAATGAATGAAATTGTTGAAAATATCGTGAAGAATCAAGAAGCAGAATATGACTTTGTTGCGCCAGATGGATTTGGACATACTTTCTGGGTAATTCGTGATGC
>JAZRAD010000103.1:0-5411 GCA_045634405.1 Candidatus Enterousia sp. | reverse complement strand
TTTACAACAAACCACTGCATTTTTTCTTCCATTTGCACTTCCTTTTCCTTAGAAAATCCAGCCCACGATTGCGTTTAAAATGCTGTCAACGACAAAAAAGAACAGCGTCGCCAAGCCAGAAAATACCAATATTCTGATAGTCGCACTGATAACATCGTCGCGTGTTGGCCATACAATTTTAAACCATTCACTGCGAACAGATTTTAAAAATTCAAGTATTTTCTTCATAAAAAACTGCCTAAATTACGTAATTTATTTCAACCATTATTTTGGCAGGGGCAGAAGGAATCGAACCCTCATCCGCGGTTTTGGAGACCGATATTCTACCGTTGAACTATGCCCCTTTGAACATACTTATACCTGTCTGATGTACCGCATGCCAACACAATAGTCTGTGACACAATAGCACACGTATACAAAAAATCAAGCGGAAATATTATAATATTTTTCAAAAACACACGCAAGAACATTTTTACATGTAAATATTTTTATTTACTGAACAAATTTCATAAAATTTTACTTGCGCGACATATATATTTTTTTCTACAATCAACATAATCAAGGGGGAGAAAATCGTGCAAAACCGCATAAAACCGCCAATTTTACTATCTAGACTGTTGACTTTTGTCTTGGCAACAGCACTGGTTGTGCTGGGTGCACTGTCGTTTACTATATACAAAATGTTCCCTCTGAACCGTCCACAGATATTCTTTTTAACAACAACACTTGCAGACAATCAGGATGTAAAACTGGTTGAAATGCAACCAGCCAGTGAAAATTTGGACAAATACAAAAAGACATTCGTCCAAGAATACATCAGATACAGAAACGAAGTCAGGGCAGACGCTTCAGAAATGCACAAAAAATGGAACGCTGCAAACGGGATTGTACGAACAACCTCTACGGACAATGTATATTCTGATTTTGCAAAAACGATGTTGTTTAATGATATTATGAGTAATAATATACCAAATATCCCCGTCCAATGTGCGGTTAGTTTCCACGGCACACCAATGAATTTGGTTACTAATGAAAAGAACAAAGACACGTATCAAACAAAAATTATGTATTTTTGTGCAGATAATACTGGACGACAGACCAGAAAAGATTATACAATACGTATGAAACTTATAACACAAGACGGCACACAAATAAGATGGGCCGACCGTATTGAAAACCCGCTTGGCTTAAAAGTGGTCGAATATACGGTTATGTCTGGAAACGGCGATCCGCTGGATACAGGTTTCTTGACAATAGAATAAAAGCACAGGGAAGGATTGGCATGATGTTTTCGAAAAAACTTGGTTTGAATTTAACTGTATTCTGTTTGGCAGGTCTGTTATCTTTACCTGCATATACCGCTACTGAATATGGTGTACAAAATGCATGGGATAACCCAACCGCGAATATGGCAGCAGGCAGTATTAAACCAGGATACGCACAATTATCTTGGTCTGCGGGCAGCGTTTTGCCAATCAAACTGCGTAACGGTATGGTAACAATGGTAACCTTGCCAAATGGCGAAAAAATTTCTGATGCAATCGTTGGAAACACAGGCTTATTCGAAATTCAAGCCACCCAAGGCGACAGAACAATGTTCTTGTCTCCAAATCCAGACAATCAAGGTTCTGATACTAATTTAATTGTTACTGGCGCATCTGGAAATAAATACATATTCTATTTACGCAGTGAACCATCAAATTCCAGCGAAATCACATACTCTCAGGTTGATATTACATTGGATGGTAATGGTGCATTACAAATGGCTGGGGGCAGCGCAACAGCAACATCTGGTGGCGCAAAATCAATATTCCAAAAAAGCGCACAAAAAACAGTAACTGTTGGCGCAGACGGCGAAGATTACGGATGGATAAAATCAATGAAAATTGACCCATCCGAATTCAGATTTGACCTGGATATATTTGTACCAAATCCAGACGATTATGTTATCGCACCAGAACGCGTATGGCGCGACAGAATATTTACATACATTGACTTTGGTGACAAGGTTATATCTATGACCCAGCGTCCTGTTGTTTCCTTAATGGTGGAAGGTGGTGAATCCCCAGTCGGATTCCGTACTGATGGCGAAGACGGCAGATTACTGATTGTAGAGGCTGTGGGCGATATGGTTCTGCGCAGCGGACAAAGAATTGTATGTATCAAAAAACGTGAAAAACCATTCTTGATTGCTGATACAGCATCTGTTATGGCATTGGCCGAAGCAAACGTTGCACAAAGTATGTTATCTGGTCAGTCATTGAACAATATTGCATATACAGACAGCATGGCTGCAATGAGTATGGGCACATCATACACAGGTACGCCAATGTATGTCGGAAATACAGCAACTGTAAACCCAACAACAGGTGCCGGTTATTATATGCCGGCAGGCTTTACTGTTCCACAGGCATTACCAGCATCAGGCAGTGTTGTAAACATGTTACCACAAGAACGTAATACTGCGGGCGCATATCTGCCACAATCAAATATCCCATTGATTACAAGCAATCAGTCTGGGGTGGCAATTGAATTGAAATCAGACACCGAAGTAAAAGCATTAGCCGACTATTGGACAACTTTGCTTGCCAAATTTAGCGGTGAAGACGGTCAAGGTTTATTGACACCTTATAAAGATATGGCTTTCTTTGCCGTTGACGAACAAGGCGTTGGCGAACTGGGCGCACAATCTACGTCAGCACGTCAGTACCGCCTGCGCATTGGGCCATTTGCAGATATTGATGCAGCACAAACACTGTGTGACAAGTTGCTGAAATTCAGCGGAACCAGTTGCAGTGTTGTTCGTATGCAATAAAATAAACATTACTAAATCGTGGGTTCAAGTATGTCAAAATTAAAACAACAGTTCATAGACTTGAAAAATAGTACACCAAAGCACATTCAGTGGCTGTTGCTGGCCGCAGCATTTATTGTTGTTTTAATACTGATGACCCTGTTGTTCAGTGACGATAAAAAATCAAAACTGCCAGACACAGACAAAGCAGTAGCAGAATTGAAAATTTCACCCGATTCTGTCGATTGGACAGATATTAATGTCGGCGACAAGAAAAAAGAAACTATCAAAGTGTCTGCAAATACACAGGTAAAAATACAAGATGTCAGATTGCAAAAAAAAGTTGCCGGCTTTGACTTTACTGATACATGTAGAAAAGTACAAACCGTAAATACAACAATTGAATGCGTGATAAATGCAACATATGCACCAACTGTTGCATCAGACACAGAACTGGCCACGCTCTTTATCGATTGGTATGATGCCGCAAAATCCGAAGATATGAAGCAAACCAGCAAAATCGTATTTACATTGGGGACAAAAGATCCCGTTATAGAACCGGAACCAGAGCCAGAACCAGAGCCGGAGCCAGAGCCAGAGCCAGAGCCAGAGCCGGAACCAGAGCCAGAGCCAGAGCTAAAAAAAGAAATAGAATCTATCGCCCCACCGATTGAAATACCAGAGCCAGAACCAGAACCTGTTTTGTCTGAGGCTTGCTCGGATTTCGCGTTCCCTGGATACGACAACTATGGCCGTCAAATTGGATGGATAAAACCAGAGGCTGGCACATATAAATTTCATCCGTTCTCGGATACAGAATGCGATAAGCCAACAGGCGTGTATAACCCTGCCAATGGTATAATCACCGATATCAATAATTCTGGAAAACGCATCGGAACAGATGCAGAACACATTGGATTTAATGCAATTTCAAATGGAAAACTACCAGAACTGTCAAATGCACCTGCAATACGTGAAGTAAATCGTGCAAGACAATTGACCACAGACGAACTGTCGGGGGCAATTGCTGGCATGGGGAGAGTAGGTCCTTCTGGCAACAATATTATAACACCTGCACCAAAACCAAACATTAATTATATAGGGGATGGCGCAGTTGTTATTTCAAGCAGAATCCAAGATCGTCAATTCTTGTTGCGCCAATATAAACCAATTCCTGCAACAATTGTATCTGATATTCGTGCAGACATTGACGCGTTAAGCCGTGGTGTTCCTGTACGCGCAACAGTGGACAGAAATGTTTATTCTGATAATGGCCGTAATGTTATAATTCCAACAGGTACATTATTATTGGGTTATGTAACAGGCGATATACCTGGACCATACAAGGCAATTGGACGCATGAATATAAACTGGTATCAATTCATACTACCAAATGGCGTAACATTTAATTTCAAAGGCGACGAAAACGATCCATATTCTGGGGATTCACAAGGTCGTATCGGCGTACCAGGTCGCGGCAGTACAGACTATCTGGAACAGTTCTTTATGCCAATGCTGACAGCGCTGGTACCAGCAACAATCAACCTGATAAACCCAGTTGCAGATGCATTTGTAAATCAGATTGATTTAGATAATAACACAGTTGTACAAAGTGGCACAATGCGTTCATCTGAATTGGCAAAGAATGAAATTATTACAGCATGGAATCAGGTCGCACAAAAACTGATGGTTGATATGATGGATAATACAGTTCCACCATTTACAATCGCAGCAGGTACACGTATTACTGTATATTCACCAGTGGATCTGATGGTAACGTGCGGCGATAAAAGCGAACCTGGGAATGAAAATAAAAAATGCGCAATACATGCATATGGCGAGGAAACAAGAGCAACACCTAACTTTGGTGGTATTAAAGCCGCAAATGACAGCTCATGGATCGGTCAATCACGTTCATTCCAGGCAAAAGAATATTGCATTGAAGAAAATGGACTGTGGCGTGTAAATCCGGAATGCGCAAAACCAGGAAATAACGGTAAAGCAAATCCATGTGGAGGATATTCATATACAACCTTGAAACTGTGGTGCGAATCTATGAATTACGAATCAAAGAAAGCATTACAGTACGAGGCTTATAAAGATGATCAAAAACAACAATATCAACAAAAAGTAGAAGACTTGGGTGGTGTCGGTTCACAACAGTTCAACGAAGAAATTATCGGCATTAAATACGATGACGAAGGCAATGTAAAAAATCCGTATGAAAAACCAGCAGAACCAGCCGCACCTGCAGAAGAAGTTATTACTTGTTTTGACGGTTCAATCCCAGATGCAAATGGTTGCTGTGCTGGTGAAATATATACAGATATGGGCGACCAAGGATTTAACTGTTGTCCGGAAACAGGTGGCGATTGTTTCCCACCAATAACAGTCAATTAAATATATAACCCACCAAATGGTGGGTTTTTTAATATAGCCAAAGGAGATACAAATAGACTTATTGTTCTGATATAACATAATTCACATTACAAGGTACGCACATTTGCGTACTTTTTTTATCTGAGGAAAGATAAAAAGCACCGATTCGATTCAAACAACTTTTTTCGCAATCCGAATCTGTTTTCCAATTCAATCTGCAACCTTTGGTTGTAATGTT
>JAZRAD010000102.1:0-20723 GCA_045634405.1 Candidatus Enterousia sp. | reverse complement strand
ATTCGGTCAAGGTTGTTATTATCGGTCAAGACCCATATCACGAGCCAGGGCAGGCACATGGATTGTGTTTTTCTGTGTTACCACCAACACCAAATCCACCAAGCTTGCAAAATATATACAAAGAAATTGAATCTGATTTAGATCATCCATCTGTTACAAATGGTGATTTAACATACTGGCGACAACAGGGTGTATTGTTATTAAATTCAACATTGACTGTTCAGGCGCATTTGGCTGCGTCACACAGTGGACGCGGTTGGGAACAATTTACAGATGCTGTTATTCGTGCATTAAATACACGTGAAAATATTGTGTATATGCTGTGGGGTTCGTTCGCACAAAAAAAGGGCGCAATTGTTGACGCATCAAAAAATCTGATTTTAAAAAGTGCGCATCCGTCACCACTGTCTGCGTATCGTGGATTTTTTGGAAATCATCATTTCAGTTTGGCAAATGAATACCTGACCAGACATAACAAAACACCGATAGATTGGTAATAAAAAATCCCCATTTTGGGGATTTTTTATTTTATTCAATGCAACAATTTACTGCGTTTTTTACCCAGGCTTTTAATTTTGAAACTTTACCAGATTCTGATTTTACAGGGGCAGGGGATGTTTTTTCTTCTTTTGATTTTTTTGCAGGTTTTGTTGTCGTTTTTGCTTCGCCTGTCAGCATACCCATATTTAATCCCCAGAACATAGAATATAATTCGTATGATTGATCAAACAATTCGTATGCAGTCTTTTTGTCGCCAGATGCCAGTGCTTTGGTTCCAACTTCGAATACGCGCATCGCAGCAGCCAGCAAGTGTTTAGATATACACCATACTTCGCCTTCGTAAGATGGAATGATTTTTAGCATTGCGTTTTTACGCATTTCGCGAACTTCGTTAATTAAATCATAGAATTCATGTTTGCCTGTTTTTGCACCAGAAAACATTAAATGTTCTTCAATAGAAATCAGATTCATAATACCAATTGTTAAATCTTGGTCAGATGATAAATCTTTTGGATTTACTTTTTTTGCGGCATCTAATGCTTCTACATATTCTTGAACAGATTTAATCTTTTTCATATTTTCCCCCGTCGATTAAAAACATAACATCATTGCCCAGCTGGCCAATGCAAGTGCAACAATTGGTAATACAACTTTTTCAAATGGAAAGTGTGCGTGTCCACCATTTTTCTTTTTCATCCATTGATACAATTTAGATGTCAGAATAAATATCAATGCGCCACACAGTGTTCCAAACAATACAGGGTCCATAACCAGACCACCACAAATCAATGTTGGATTATATTCAACAACGCCCATGTAAACAAAACCAACCATCGCAATTGATGCCAATATGATAATTACATCGCGACCCCAAAAGTGCCAATTTTTTTTGTCCATAAACTTTAATGTCCAGTAACCCAGCAAAGTTAGCAATGCGCCAGCCCACAAGCCAACAACACTGTCTGGCACGCCCAAGCGACGCGCGATATCAAGACCTGCACCAATTGCGATTGTGCATACAGGACACGCAGGATTTGCAATTGCAGATACTGGTAATAATGCAAATAATGCAGCAAGTAATTTACGCATAATTCCTTTCCTTTTTTTATAATCTAAATGATTATTGCAAAATTACAAAATAATGTCAACGAGTCTTAAAACCTGATAATAGATTAGAATAATATATGTTTTGTGTTTTTTGTTTTTTGTGATAAACTGTGAAATGAATCCATAGGGATATGGGTTCGGGGCCGTCGTAAGCCCAGCGTATTCGGTGCAAAATTGCTGATGGCATCGTCATCCGATGTCATTCCTGTGGTTTTGTGTCGTGATTTATCCCTGACTTTTATAAGTCGGGGAGCTGTTTGTTATATAACAGGGGTAACCCGAAAACAACAGAATCACTAATACGCTGATTTACGAACTCCCCGACCGCTTGGTATCCCATGGCGGTCTTGTTTTTTTATAAAGGAGTAAAAAATGAAAAAAATAGTTGTTTTGTGTGTAACATTATTAACTGGATGTGCATCTGTTTTAGATGGTGGTCCAGATACAATTAATTTGATGACGAGCGATGGTTCAAAAGTTCAGGCACAAATATATTCAAAAGCTGGTGTTCAGCAGTTAACATTGCCGACATTGGTGACCGTACCAAAGTCTTGTTCTGATATAACTGTTAATATTATGGAAGATAAAAATGTAAATCAATCTAATGCGATTGTGTCGTCTGGTTTAAATCCTTGGACATTAGGAAATCTTGTGTTTGGTTGGTTACTAGGTTTTGCTGTTGATGGTGTAACTGGTAATATTTGTACTTATGATAGTAGTGTTATTGTGCCAGTTAATTCTAAATAATAAAACAACCGCCCGATTGGGCGGTTTAATCTTGGTAGCAGCGGAGGGACTTGAACCCCCGACACGCGGATTATGATTCCGCTGCTCTAACCAGCTGAGCTACGCTGCCAAGCGACACAGATTATAACAGTATTTTTTTTAATTGCAAGTAAAAGACGCAAGTTTAGGTTTTATCGGTTTTTTGTCCTGTTGTCGTGATTTTTTTGTGTGATAAAATAGGGGGTATGAGAAAGTTTTTACCTGTTTTATTAGTTTGTTTTGTTTCCAGTGCATTCGCGGATGAAAATCCGTTTTTTAACGGGTATGATAATCAGATTGTGTTTAATGTCGGAACAGGAACAAATCATGGCTTTCTAATTTCGCCACCAACAGAATTTGTGCCGTTTGCAATGTTGCAATTTCAATATTCGCAACCCGCAAGTTTTTTTAGAATACCAGCACGAATGTCTTTGAATGTATTTCAAACAATTGGGTATGGAAAACGATATGGCTGGGATTGGCGCGACTTTACAATTCCAATCGCAATGGCGTCGGGCGATATTGTTTTGTTTAGTAATGATGATTGGTATTCTTTTATGGGGTTTGGTATGGGGTTCCAAGCGCAACAGAATGACAGAATTGGTTCAAAACTGATTTTCGGGTTCAAGTTGGGCGCGGCATATCGTATATCAGAATGTACTGCGATAGAGGGTTTTATACAGCATATGTCCAACGGCAACACAGCCCCAGAAAATAATTCTTATGCGTTTTATGGTCTGGGTTTTGCATATAATTTCTGATAAAAACTTTATCCTTGATTTTTAATATGCGGTCCGTATAATTGGAACAGTTTTCATCGCCCTAATAGTCTAGTGGTAAAACACGTCCTTGGTAAGGACGAGACGCAAGTCCGATTCTTGCTTAGGGCACCAGAAATTTCCCATCTAATTTGCGTTTGTTTGATTTTCCTCAGGTCATGTATGTTTAATACACTCCCATCGTCAAATCTGCACAATACGCATTATCTGGAATATTTCTGTCACCCTACGGGCACCATCCGCTTTCGTTTGTATTTTTTTGGCTTTTGTGTTATAATTCAATATATTTTATCAAAGGGTTTATTATGGTCGCAAAGAAAGATAAATATGATTTGTTAGCGTCTGTTATAGATGCAATATACGATGAAAACCAAGATATTTTGGTTGAAACAACAACTATTGACGCCAAGGCTGCATCAAGGGGGGCTTGGTTTATAACAGATAAAAAAAATCCACAAATTCCAACAAAACGCGGTGCATTAAAAACTGGTATGTGGTCGCAAAATCATGAACATGCAGAAAGTATTAAGATTGGGAAAATTTCAATGCGCAGAATCCCGTTGGCTCCTGTTCCAACAAAATATGAAAAATATATGCTGGATGGGGGGTATAAGTACATTGTGCGTACCCCACAGGGCGAGGCAACCTTTTATCGTTCAGATGATGATTTCTTGCTTGTTTGGTCCAGTGCATTACGTAAATATGATTTCGAAGTGGTAAATGGTAAAAAAGGTCGGTATAGCGATATGTCAAGGTTGATGGATAATTTATATACTCATGTAAAAAATCCAAAATTAAAGGCAGCAGCCGGCAAGGGTATTACAAAAAAAGATGCCAAATCAAAGTTCGATAAAGCAAAAGAAAATTTGGAATCTTTGGGTGTGGTTGCAGATAGCGAAAAATTAAAAAAACGTCTGGTCACAATTCAGAAAAAAACAGTATCAAAATAAAAAAATGCCCAATCGGGCATTTTTTTACAAATCGTTTTGTTTGTACTGTGATTTATGATATAATGTCCCCGATAAGAAAGGAGATATAAATGGTAGCGGTTAAACAGGATGATTTAGAAAAAAAGTTAAGTCAATATCCAAAACTTGTAGCATCGTATGGTGAAAATTCAGAGCAAGTTATCAGTTTTATCGAAAAACAAAATAAAAAAATACAAGACTATATTGATGGTAAATTGGATATTGATGCAGAATCTGCACCTGTTATGCAAGAATTTATAGATATGTTTGCAAAAGATGAAAAGACACGTGTTGCGGCATCTGAAAAGTTAGCGAACTTTTTAAATGAATTAAAAAATCTAGAACAAACAGACCAAGTAACGCCAGATGTAACAGAAAATCAAGTGCATGTCATTATTGAAAAAAAGCGTAAACGTTCGCCATACCCTGACAGAAATCAAGAGTTTATTGATGCGGTATCGGCTGCTGTGTTTGTTGATATGGGAGTGATTTCAGATGCTGATTACAAGGCGGCAAATGGTAAACCAGATAAAGTCTTGGATTTATTGCAATCTGTGCCGGAACTAAACGAAAAACAACAGCAAGAATTTTCTGCACGTCTTGCAGACCGTTTGGTTGAAAATGACGCTTGGTTTGATATGTTGCCACCAAGTATTTTGGCCAAGGCATACACAGAATTTAAAAGAAGATTAGAATCTGCAGATGAAAAAGAACATGATGTGCTGGAAAACCGTTTGCAAAAAGTTCAAGACAGAATGAATCAATTAACCGATGAATTTGCAGGTAAGGTTGGTTATTGGTTCGCAGATCAGACAAGTGTTGCAGATATTTATGATGGATATTCTGAAATGTTTGCTGTGTGCAAAGAATATTCTGATGATTCGCGCAAGGCTGTGATTGAACAAAATCAATCAACACTGGACGAATGTATGAAATCATTTGATGATTTGTGGGGTCTTGATTCTGTTGATCCAGAACGCGCAGAAGAACTGGAACCTAGATTAGATAAGTTGAATAGGGTCTTGGGTAAACATGATGTCAGTGAAGAAACAATGGGGTTGGCTGGGAAATACAAATTCTTGGACAAAGACGGTAAACCAATTCCACAATTTGTTGATGCACAAGGAAACGCAGCTGTTGATTATTCCAAAGGTTGTGTTTTAGATGCTGATGGACGTTTGGCACGTGTAATTGACTTGGCAAAGCATGATGTCGCAAAAAGACATGTTGCACAGTTGGATGAAGAAATTAATGCTGATGCATTGGGTAAAGAAGCAGATGATGCTGTGTTGTTTAAATTGTTTGAAATTGATACAGCAGGCAAGGTTGTAGAAGGCGCATTGGAAAACCCAGAACAGTTTACAGACCCAAAATATTTTGAATCCTTTGTTGCGGAACTGGGACAAAATGGCGGCCAGGTTACCGAAAATGGGTATCAAGGTGCGATGGATGCACAAGTAAATCAGACAATGGGTTTTGCAGGACGCTTAAAGTCAAAGTTGAAAAATGCATCAGGCAAGGCAACAGGTTTCTTTAAAAAGTTATTCAAACCAATTGAAAAAAATGATAGGCGTGCAAAAGACAGATTTGAAAATACAGACAAATCAACAGACAGACAAAAAAGAATTGAATTCTTTAAACGTATGTTGACTGGATTTGCAAATGCGTTTTTGGTCAGTGCTGCGATTACTGTAATTGCAACTGCGGCTGCGTCATTAACTGGTATTAGTGTGGCTGCATCATTGGCTGTCGTTGGTGTTGTAACCGCAATTGGTGTTTCTGCATATCAGATTCATAAGTGGAAAAAAGCACAAGAAAAAGCAGGAAAACCAACAGATATTCAGGCGTTGCTGGCAGATGGACGTATGATGGCAAGTCTGGGAACATCTGCGCTGGGGGCAATCGCAATGTGTTTCGGTGCCGCAGGATTCGCGCAAGCGGCGATGGCACTGGGATTTGGTGCAATGGCTGTTGGTGGTGCGAATAATGTTGTTTCAACATATCAAGATGCAAAACAGCATGGTTTTAGCACAATGGAAGCCTTGATGTGGGCGTTGGGTAATGCGATTGCTGTTGTTGCTGGTGGTATCGCAGGGCGTACGACCGCAAATTGGGGAATAAACCAATTCAATGCACACAATCCTGAAAACACCATATTCCAAAATAAAGAAGTAACACAGCAAGAACAGACTGTTTCACGTGAAGAAACACGTATTGTTTATAAAGAAGGTGTAACAGAACATGCGCGTGAAATTGCAGAATCTTGGTACAGGGACAACCCAGCAGAATTACAACATCGTGTTGAAATGATAGAACAATATAATGCAGAAAATGGTACAAATATCGACCCGTATCGTGCAATTGTTTTGAATGCAGATGCCGGTGGTCAAACATTTGATAATAACGCATTACATGTTGATGGCGGTGGTGTTAAATACAGTGGTGGTCAACATACTGTTATGACAGACGCATGGGCCAGGGCGCATGATGTATCGCCACAAGAATTGTCCGCATTAAGAAATATGTTCGCAGATGGCGTATTGACATCTGATGAAATGTCTGCAGCAATGAAAATGGATGCAATGGTGTCTGCGAATAACGAAGTCGGATATGTTGATGGACGTCCTGCCCATTATGATGGTGTGTTACATCAAAATACGGTTGATGCAAATGGAAACCCAATATTTACAACTTATACAGGTGGGGAATCTGTATTTGAAAACCAAACTGTGGTAATTCAAGATACTGTGACAGTTGATGTTGTGAATTATAATCCTGTTGATGTGCCATTTGGAATGGGTATGTTTGGACAGTATTTTAGAAAAGGATATTCAAAACTAAAAGACAGAATTGGTACGTTTGCTGATAAAATATTTAAAACTAAAAAAGAAATAATAGAACCAGAACCACCAGAACCACCAGTTCCACCGGTACCACCAAGACCATTACCACCAGGGCCAGAACCAAAGCCATTGCCACCACATATAGAACCGGAACCAGAACCGGAACATGAGCCTGTATTGCGGATAAGTCGTGCAAACGCAAAAATTTTGTTGGATTCACCAGAAATAATAGAACGAATCCAACAGGGACGTCATGGTGCCGCATTATCACACAGGATTGCAGAGCATTTAAAGTCCAAGAAAAAGGACGCAGAGCAAAAGGTTCGTACAACCAAAAACAGATGTGCGTGGTCTGCTGACAGACGTGCAACCGATGAAGAGTTGGCAATCGCAGTCGAACAAGTTTTCTTGCGTGAAGAATTGAATGGTTATCACGGTGAACATGCGCACCAACACGCAGGTGAAATTGGTAAGTATGCAGAACTGGAAAAACTGGAACAGCGCAGAAAGTATATTACAAACGATAAAGATTTGAGAATCTGGCAGTTTGAATATAATAAACTGGTTGCAGAAATAAAAGATTTGGAATCCAGATTGATACCAGATGAATACTTTGTTGATGCACAGGAATTTATACCTGAATACAAGCGTAAAAAGCAAGAACAGGGGAATGTTCAATATGTGCAACCTGCTGTGATTGTTGAACAAGAACCTGTTGAAGAACAAGTTGAACCTGAATCTGTGACAGAAGAAATTGTTGATAAAGAACCAGAAATCACAAATCAAGATTCTGCGGTTGTTCAACAAGAACCAGTAGATGTGGCCCAAGAACCAACAACAGCAAGAGGTAATTCTAAATCTAATCCATTTAGAATTGCGACTGTTGCGGTAAAGGATAGAAAGCCACGTAACATATTGCATATTTTTAAAAAGGCTGCAAAAAAAGTAGAAGAGAACCCAAGGGATGTTTATAGAAAAATGAGAAAACAAAAAAAGAAAGGCATGCCTGTGGGTTATCAGACAACGTCTGGTAATGATATGTAAAAAACACCCCGTTCGCGGGGTGCTTTTTTATTGCAAATAGATTTTTTCTGTTTTAATATTACGGCATCGCAGTATTTGTACATGTTGACGTGACTGACAACCACCGAGTGGCAATGATGCTTAAAAGTTATAAATCAGGGTGGCACCGCGCAGCCAAATTTTTAGACTTGCGCCCCTGAAATTTAATAACAATATGGGTGCCGAAAATCCTGAATATTTTTGCGCCCAATAAAATAAAAAAAGGGACCAAAATGTTATCTTTGAAATCAAAGTTTAGAACACATACATGTGGTGAACTGAACGCGTCAAACGTTGGCGAAACAGTCGTTCTGTCGGGTTGGGTTCATCGTAAACGTAATCATGGGGCGCTGTTGTTCGTTGACTTGCGCGATAATTATGGAATTACACAGGTTGTTTTTGATGGTGGCGATGAACAACTGGAACGTGTACATCCAGAATCTGTTGTTAAAATTACAGGTACTGTTGTTGCACGTGATGCGGCCGCTGTGAATGATAAAATTCCAACAGGTGGTATTGAAATTCAGGCACAGTCTTTTGAAGTTTTGACAAGTGCGGCGGTCTTGCCTTTCCAAGTCTTTGGTGAAGACGAGGTTGGCGAAGAATTACGTTATAAATATCGTTTCTTGGATTTGCGTCGTGAAAAATTACACAACACTATTTTGACCAGAAATAAGATGATGAAGTGGTTGCGTGACAGAATGTGGGATTTGGGTTTTTCAGAATTCCAAACACCAATTTTAACAGCGTCCAGTCCAGAAGGCGCACGTGACTTTATTGTACCAAGCCGTTTGCACCATGGAAAATTCTATGCGTTGCCACAGGCACCACAGATGTTTAAACAATTGTTGCAGGTTTCTGGATTTGATAGATATTTCCAGATTGCACCTTGTTTCCGTGACGAAGATTTGCGTGCAGACAGATTGTTGGAATTCTATCAATTAGACTTGGAAATGTCGTTTGTTGATTTGGCTGATATTCAGGCGGTTGGTGATGCTGTTATGCCAGATTTGGTACGCGCGTTCGCGCCTGATGCAAATGTTTATCCAGAAATTCCACACATCACATTTGATGATGCAATGTTAAAGTATGGTTCTGATAAACCAGATTTGCGTAATCCAATTATTATCAGTGATGTAACAGAAATATTCCGTGGGTCTGATTTTGGTATCTTTGCAAATGCAGTTGAAAACGGTGCGGTTGTTCGTGCAATACCTGCGCCAAATTCTGCGGATAAACCACGTTCTTGGTTTGATAAGTTGGGCGATTATGCGGTTAAAGAGCTGGGACTGGGTGGTCTGGGATACATTGTGTTCGCAGAAGAAGCCAAGGGTCCTGTTGCGAAAAAATTAGACGCGGACAGAATTGCAAAACTGCATGAAATTGCGGGTGATAATGCGTCTTTGTTCTTTGTTTGTGATATGGTCGAACCTGCATCCAAGGCCGCAGGTAAATTGCGTAATAAACTGGGTGATGATTTGGGTTTGGTAAACAAACGTGACTTTGCATTCTGTTGGGTTGAATCGTTCCCATTCTTTGAACCAGACGAAGATCGTGGTGGCGAACCAAAGTTCACTCATAATCCTTTCTCGTTCCCAATGGCGACTTTGGAAGAATTAGAAACAAAAAATCCATTTGATATTAAGGCAGCTCAATTTGACATGGTATTAAATGGTTTGGAAATCTGCAGTGGTGGTTTGCGTAACTATAACCCAGACATTATGAAAAAATGTTTTGAAATCGCAGGCTATCCAATCGAAGCTGTTGAAAAGAATTTCAGCGGTTTATACACTGCGTTCCAATATGGCGCACCACCACACGGTGGATGTGCATTCGGTATTGACCGATTGGTATCTGAAATCACAGGTTTCGGTGACAGTGTTCGCGAAGTAGTTGCATTCCCTGCAAACCAACGCGGACAAGACTTGCTGATGGGCAGCCCGAACGAGGTTACTGAACAACAACTGCGTGATGTTCATATCCAAGTTAGAAAGAAAAACTAACATAGAAAAAAATCCCCCGATTGGGGGATTTTTTATAAGAAATTATACCTGTTGGAAAAAGCTTTTGTATAGATATAATTTGTACAAATAAAAAATAATAGGAATTTATAATGTACGATTATATTCATAACTTGTCCAAGAATTTAAATCTGACCCAATATCAGGAAAATAAAATTATATCTGATTATGAAAAGTATAATGTGTCGCGTTTGGAAAAACGTGGCGGGATTTTATATGCGCCTTATGTGGTGCATGGTTTTTGGGGACGTGTATCACGTGTGTTGTTTGGTGCGCGTGCTGATTTAATTGGAAAAAACAAAACGCTGTTGCGCGCACAAAGAAATATTCGCTTTTATGCAAATGGTTTTCATTGTGTAAAAATAGGGCGATATACATACTATGCAGATGCATCGGGGCATGTTATGTCACAACAAGATTTTAAACGCGAAATCAAAAATTAAAATTTGTTGTGTGTCTTTATAAAAGCACGCATAAATTCTGGATCAAATTCACGCATAATTTCTGATAAAGAATATTGACGACCGTTGTTCGGTAAAATGCCCAGGTTTATTGTGACAGGTGTTGGTGCAGTGCCGCGTAGTGTCAAATCAAATTCTGCTGTCATTTGTCTGTTTGTAATTGCAAGACCCCCAACTGCAGTTGTATGACGCATTGATAATTCAATTGGCTGGGTGGTTATAAAGTTACCGTTATTATATGTGCCAACCAAGCGTATGTTTTTTATCTTGGTTTCGCCGCGGCTTAATGCGTTTGCCAATGCGTATTCTGCATTTAAGATAGTTATGTTCTGTGCAGATGCATAGAAATCATCAAATGACATACCAATTAAATAACCAGATGTAAATGTTATATCTATATCGCCACTCATATTATAATATATATCGTGTGCAATCTTGCCATTTGTGGAAAATGCTAGTTCGCCTGTTATCATTGTGTCACGAATATTTAGCGGCATATTTTGTGATAATAATGTGCCATTTGTCATAAATTTATTTAATTGTACAAATATTTCATATTTAGCTTTGTTCTTTTCAATTGTTGCTAATAAGTTCCCACGTGTTTTATCTGTAATAGAAAATGTTTGTGAATCTGGTTTTAAAGAATATACAAAGTTATTATACTTGTTTCCTTGGTATATCAATGTATTTGCATATAATGATATTTTTACGGGCAATTCAAATAATGTTAAAACAGGGTCGTTTGTTAAAAATTCTAGTTCTGCAAAATTATCTATAAAAGCTTTATTTGCGAATGAATCAATAGATAAAACATCTGTGTTTAGTGTTATTGTCCCGTCAGATACAGAACCTGAAAACTTGTTGTCTGCAATTGTTATTTCAAGATTTGATATCTTGCCTTTTTTATAAAATCCAGATACGGAATATTTGCTGTCGTTTACAAATCGCAAATCAATGTTCGGTAACCAAGATTTAAAGCTGGTGCCTGCAATGTAAAAATAATCATCGTGTGCAGAAAATTCCCATGTGTTATTGTGTGGTATAAAGCTGAGTGTGCCGTTCTGCCAGATAAAATCGCCAGCCGCATTCATTATAAAATCTGGGATAAATGGTATTTTTACATTTAACCATTTTAAAGTTTTGTTCTTTGCAAAGTTATATGTTGCACTAACTTTTTTGTTCTTTATATTGTATGTTCCGGCAATATCAGAAAATTTAAAGTTTACAATACCTGTATCACCAAGTTTATAAATCATATTCATAAATTCTGTATTAGATGGCATAGGGTTGCTTGATTGTATGTTGATTGTAAATTTGTCTTTATCAACATATATGCTGCCAGAATAATCGCCGTATGAAAATTTAGAACATTCCCACTTTGTTGGTGTGCCAGAGAATAAACACATTGTATCAACACCGTTATATGGCATTGTTATCAGAATATTTTTTGCGCCGTCTTTGGTAATTATGCCATCAGAAATAACAATATCATCTGCAACAACATTTGCGATTTGTAAATTGTCTGTTGTTGCTGTTACATCTATTTTTAGGTGTTTAAAAGTCTTGTTTCCAAACTTTAAAGCGCCATAAAAATCGATATTAAATTTTGTTTTATGAAATAACTTGGTTGGACGCATCAGGAATGAAAAATCAAAATCTATGTCTGGTGATACCAGTTGTACTGTTCGTGTGCCGTTCTCAGATACTGTGATATTGCCTGCGAAATTATCAGAATGAAGATTTGTAAATTCGTATGTGTCGTGTCCATTCCATTCAAAATCTGTGGATAATTTTACAGTCTGTTTTATTTGTGGTTCTTCGAATCCAAACCATTCGTTTATGTATTGTGTTTCTAAATCCATATGACCGCGAATACTGCCGTCAGGAAAGAATTTGCCTGTTAAATCAAGGTCGTTGTTTTTATTTTTTATAGTGAAAGAGTCGCCAATAAATTCTACTTCGTATTTATGGTTTTGAGAACGTACTGTTCCATGGAACTGTCCGTCAGTAAAATCTGCGCGTATAATATGAAATTTGCGTCCCATGAATGTAATGTTGCTGTTATAGATTTCAATATTATGGTTAAATGCAGCAGGTGCCAGTTTATCAACTGTTATGTTCGCGTCATAAATAACAACTGCGTCGTTTAATTTGCTGTTGTCAAGGTTAAAGAAACTGCGGAATGGTATTGAAAATAATACTGTGCCAATTTTTGCATTCGGTATTTCAACATCGTGTGCAGCAATTGTCGCACCACCCAGCAGACTGAAGTGCAAATTACCACCCAGTTTTACAGGTACGTTTGTTTGTGTTCTGATTGATTGTTCAATTGTTGGTCTGAAATTGTTCAATGTAATCATTGGTGGAATCAACACCATCAGCAGGCCAATTGTGGCGATTGCTGAAATAATAGACCAAAATATTCTGCGTTTATATCTAGGTTTTAATGCCATTCTCTCTTTCCTTGTAATTTGATTATAATGGATTACAATTATAATTGTGAATAAAAAAATGAAGCGAGCAGAATTTTATCTTGAAAGTGATTATGCCCCAATGGGCGACCAGCCAACTGCAATTGCGGAACTGGTTGTTGGTGTACAAGATGGTCGACAATCCCAAGTGTTATTAGGGGTAACCGGATCTGGCAAGACGTTTACAATGGCAAATGTTATTGCTGAACTGGGGCGACCTGCGTTGATTATGGCACCTAATAAGATTTTAGCAGCCCAGTTATATACGGAAATGAAAGCTTTCTTTCCACGAAATCATGTTGAATATTTTGTGTCTTATTATGACTATTATCAGCCAGAGGCATATATGCCAACAACTGATACTTATATTGATAAAGATGCGTCTATAAACGAACAGTTAGACCGTATGCGGCACAGTGCAACGCGCGCCATGTTGGAAGAACGCGATGTTATTGTTGTTTCCAGTGTGTCGTCAATTTATGGTATGGGATCGCCAGAACAATATGCTGGTATGCGATTGGTGCTAAATGCGGGTGATGTTATTGGTGTGGCTGATGTTATGCGGGCGTTGGTTGATATTCAATATAAAAGAAATGATATGGCACCTGCACGTGGGGAATTTCGTGTGCGTGGTGATACGCTGGATGTGTTTCCATCACATGCTGTGGACAGGGGATGGAAACTTTCTTTCTGGGGTGATGAAATTGAAGAAATCTGGGAATTTGATACACTAACCGGTGCAAAATTACAAAAAATAAACAGAATTGCGATTTATCCAAATACCCACTATGCAACCCCAATGCCAAGTGTTTTGCAGGCAATTACACAAATAAGACATGATTTGTCTGAGCGATTGGAATACTTTCATCAAAATATGAAATATGTAGAAGAACAAAGACTGCGTGAACGTGTGAACTTTGATATTGAGATGATGGAAAGTACGGGAACTTGTCGAGGAATAGAAAATTATTCTCGTTATTTGTCTGGTAGATTGCCGGGTCAACCACCACCAACATTGTTTGAATATTTACCAAAAGATGCTGTGTTGTTTATTGATGAAAGCCATGTAACTGTGCCGCAAATTGGGGCTATGTCGCGCGGTGATCGTGCCAGAAAAGAGACTTTGTCGCAGTATGGTTTCAGACTGCCTGCGTGTATTGATAACAGACCTTTGACTTTTGAGGAATGGGACAATCTGCGTCCACAGACAATATTTGTTTCTGCAACACCCGCAGAGTGGGAGTTAAATCAGTCTGGTGGTATTGTATCTGAACAGGTAATTCGCCCAACAGGGCTGTTGGACCCAGTATGCGAGGTCAGACCAACAACGCATCAGGTTGATGATTTGTTAGACGAACTTAAAAAGATTTCAGGGCGTGCGCTGGTAACAACACTTACCAAAAAAATGGCAGAGCAATTGACGGACTATCTGAATGAAAATGGTGTACGTGCAAAATATCTGCACAGCGATATTGAAACGCTGGAAAGAATTGATTTATTACGCGACTTGCGTTTGGGAAAGTTTGATGTATTGGTTGGTATCAATTTATTGCGCGAAGGATTGGATGTTCCAGAATGTGAAATGGTCGCAATTATGGACGCAGATAAAGAAGGGTTCTTGCGTTCTACACGTTCTTTGATTCAGACAATTGGACGCGCAGCACGAAATGCAAATGGGCGTGTTATTTTGTATGCAGATAAGATTACTGATTCTATGCGGGCAGCATTGGACGAAACGGCGCGTCGTCGTGAAAAGCAGATGGCGTATAACGCAGAACATGGTATTGTGCCAAAGACTGTGACCAAGGCGATATTTGCCGAAGTAGGGGACGTACAAGAAAAAACTGACAAGACACGAAAATTTGTGTATGATAAGTCCGGTGGTGTTATGGATGCAGAATCCTTGCGACGCGAGATAAAAAAGCTGACGCAGAAAATGCACAAGGCAGCAGAAGATTTAGAATTTGAACTGGCTGCTGAAATACGCGACCAAATACGCATAATGGAAGACGATTTACTGTTAGTGGAGTAGTAAAATGCAAGAATTTGTTTTGGAAAATGTTGAACAAATGCGCAAGTGGGCAAGTGATTTTGCAAAAAAATTACATGCGCCTGTGGTTGTGGCCTTGCATGGGGATTTAGGTATGGGAAAGTCTGAAATTGCACGCGCAATAATCAAAACATTGCGTGGCGAAGATACTGTTGTCCCCAGCCCAACATTTACAATTGTGCAAAATTATGATGGGATTTCTCATTTTGATTTGTATAGATTGATGGATTCTTCTGAATTGACTGAGGTTGGTTTGCAACACGCAATTCAAAATGATATTACATTGATTGAATGGCCAGAAATCGCATTGGATGTGTTGCCAAATGACGCTATACATGTCTATATTACTGAATTAAACGGTGGTCGCAAGATTGTTATTAAATAATGATTAATTTACATTGCGCGTAATAAATAACCGCGTCTGAACATACATCTGCGATATGCGCCGACCGATTTTGATGTTGAATTACGAGGTACAGACATCAAACTGCGCTGGCCCACATCACGATATTCATTTGATTGAAAAGTTACCCACAGACCGTCCCAATCTGGCATAATCGCACTTTGATTTGGTGCCAACAGTTTAAATATACGGGAACGTGGCTGATGTGCGGGCTTGGTAATACCAAGACAGGCCTTGTGGTCGCGAACGAATTGTTCGGTGGTTACTGCCTCGTTCTCCCAATTTAAAATAGTGGCGTTATCAATGCTGCCACGGTTGGCAGATGCGCATGCAGTTAGTATCAATAAAACTGGTAAAAATTTTATTCTCATACACCTATTATAATTTAATTGCCTTTTGGTGGCAATAGTTTTTATAATGTAAAAAAGAGAGAAAGGAAATTTATTATGGCAATCAATGTGCAACAGTTTGTAAAACTTGTAAATTATTATAATCAGACTGCAATGATTATGTCTGCGATTTGCGTGCAAAAAGGCGGAATTGCAATGGAAAATTATGTCGGGCGTTTTTATGCCGCCGATGTTTTAGAGTATGTTTTGGAATACGGCAGACGTCTGATTGCACAGGAAAAAAATATATCGCCAGAAATTGTAAATATTGTAAATCGTTTTGCGACATTGTTTGAAAAGGTAAAAAAATTAACAACGCCAACACAAAAACCAATTCATGAAATGACGTTGGAAGAGTTTGAAAAAGTTATGAATATTTGATATAAATGTTCTGACGAAAGAAAAAAGGAAAGAAAAAATGGTTTTCTGGAAAAAATATTTGGGTGTTTTTTTAGCGGTTTTGCCACTGTTTGGGTGTATGCAACAGCAACAAAAAAATATGCCACTGTATGATACTGTAACTGTTGTTGATCAATTGGTGATCGATGATAATTCTGTGCCAATCTTTCCAAAAAAGGCGGCATTGACAACTGATACTGCGCGTAGATTTTCAATAGAATTACCAAAAAGATGTGAAGTTGATTGGGATAATCAAAAAGTTGTGTCAATTGTTCCACAAGAAAGAATCGAAATTATTCGCTTGGGTGTCGGTGATGAATTGCCAGAACTGAAAGTTGATGATTATGAATTCAAAGATTTAACTGTAAAACAGAGTTTGGATAAGCTGTTGCTGGGTACAGATATTGTTGTTTTAGAAGATGAGCCTTTGTATGAAAAAATTACAGGGACAATTACAACGGGACCGCTGTCTGATGCGGTTGAATTGATGACCAAAATGGGACGTGTTTATTATTCTTATGATGATAAAAATGGCGAGTTAAAGTTGTCTCATCGTGGCAAATGGCTGATTAAAATGCCAAAAAATGAAACTATCATAATGGCGTTATTAGATGCAATGCATGGTGCAGATATGCGTAATCTGTTGGTTGATTGGCAGGATAAAACAGTTGTTTTCGAAGGAAATTATCAAACAGAACGCGAAGTTGCAAAAATTATCGCAGATATTACAGAAAAAAAATATATGATTGCGTGGGATATTGATGTGTATCGTGTTTATCCGCGTACAGATAATCCAATCGTTTGGATGAATTTATTGCCTGCATTCGGTGATAAAAATGTAAAGATGTCAATCCCCGGTGTTGTTGGTCGTGCATTGGTTGTTGGACCTGAAATAAACACCAAGACATTACAAGAATTCTTGGCACAACAGGCAAATGTTGTTTTGGTATCCCAAGGAACGTTTGCTATTCCAAATGGTTGGCAGTCGCGCTTTGATATTGGGCAATGTGGCAAGGAAGAAAGATTGGAAACGGACTTGATTGTTGGTGCAACTGGTAATTATGGCGACTTTGGTGGTCGTGATAAAATAGATGCAAAAATTGTTTTGCGTACATCAAATGGGGAATTGTCGTCATTTAATATTCCGTCCACCGTTGGTGACAATTATGTGATTGTTGGTATTCCAACGCATTCGTTTGTTACAACACCGGAAACATTGATTTCTCCATTTGCAGAATTGGTTGTATTTATGTCGCCACGCTTGGTATCTGTATATGATGGTATAACAGGACATGACGATAATACAGAAGATTTAATCGGTGATGCATTGCGTGACTTTTTAAACGAATAAGGTAAAAAATATGTTTTCAAAACTGGAAAGAAAAGTTGCTTTTAGATATCTGGGTGCCAAAAAACGTGGTTTTGGTTCTGTGATTTCTTGGGTGTCGCTGATTGGTATTATGCTGGGTGTGGCAACGCTGATAGTTGTTATGTCTGTTATGGGCGGTTTTCATGACACATTGCTGGGGCGTATTGTCGGAATGAATGGCCATGTTGTTGTTTATCATCAAGACGGTGCAATTGCAGATTTTGATTTCTTGATTGATAAAATGAAACAAAACAAAGTTATCACAGAAAATATAACGGGTATCGTTCCAATCGCCGAAGGGCAGGTTATGGCAACTGCAAATGGTAATAATACTGGTGCGATGGTGCGTGGTATTCGTATGTCTGATTTGGCAGCAAAAACACAAAGTGGTACGCGTGTTTATGGACGTGATTTGTCTGCTGTCAATGATGGTGAATTGGTTGCTGGTGCATCATTGACCCGTGCGTTGCGTGTCGGTATGGGGGACAAGATTTCATTGGTGTCTGCAAATGGTGCAACGCCAACGCCATTTGGTTCAATGCCACGTATTATGGCTTATCCTGTGGTCAGTTCTTTCTTTATGGGAATGTATGAATATGATTCAGGGTATATATTTATGCCTTTGGAAACAGCACAAAAGTATTTAAATATTCCAAATTCTGTTACGCATATAGACTTGTTCTTGAAAAATCCAGAAGATACAACAGATGTTGCAGCGGCACTTGGGCGATTATTGCCCGAAGGCTTTGTTGTTCGTGATTGGCGTGATTTAAATCGTGGATTTGTTGGCGCGTTACAGGTTGAATCAAATGTTATGTTCTTGATATTGTTGCTGATTGTGATTGTGGCTGCGTTTAATATTGTGTCGTCGTTGGTTATGCTGGTCAAAGATAAAAACAAAGATATTGCAGTGCTGCGTACATTCGGTGTGTCACGTAAGTCAATGATGAAGATATTTGTATTGTCTGGTACGTCAATTGGTGTTATTGGTGCGTTCTTTGGAACGATATTAGGTGTTTTGGTTGCGGTCTATATTGAACCAATTCGTCAGTTCTTCCAATGGCTGACAGGGCGCGATTTGTTCCCAGCAGAATTATATTATTTATCTGAATTGCCATCTAAATTGGTTTTAACAGATGTATTGGGAATTGCATTGATTGCAGTTGTATTGGCATTCTTGGCAACATTATATCCAGCATGGAAGGCTGCAAATACGGACCCAGTAGAGGTTTTGCGTAACGAATAAAAGGAAGATTTGTAAATGGCAAATATTTTAGATTCTTTATCAAGAGTAAAGCAGGGCGATGTCGTTCTGTCTGTGCGTGATATTAAAAAGACTTTTATCGAAGGTGGTCAGCCATTGCACATCTTGCGCGGGGGTGGGTTTGATTTGCATCGTGGTGAAATTATTGCACTGGTTGGACAATCTGGTTGTGGTAAATCTACGTTATTACAATGCGTGGGATTACTGGATAAACCAAGTGGTGGCAGTATTGTTGTTGGTGGTGTGCCTGTGCATAAAATGGATGAAGATATGCGTACTCAGGTCAGACGAAATAAAATCGGATTTGTTTATCAAAAGCATAATTTGTTGTCTGATTTTACTGCATTGGAAAATGTAACTTTGCCAATGTTGGCAAATGGCGTTGATGAAGATGTTGCAAATGCACGCGCAATAAAATTATTAAAGTCAACAAATGTTGCGCATCGTGCATCGCATACACCTAATGAAATGAGTGGCGGTGAACAACAACGTACCGCATTGGCGCGTGCCTTGGCAAATAATCCTGATATATTGTTGGCAGATGAACCAACGGGCAGTCTGGACCCAATGCATGCAGGTGCTGTATTTGATTTGTTGCTGGATATTGTGCGTAAAAATAAAATGGCAATGCTGTTCGTTACACATGATATGAAGTTGGCAGACAGGGCAGATAGAAAAATAACTATTCACAATGGAATCGTTCAATAGTATAATAGAGAAAAATAAAAGGGGAGAGAGCTATGAAAAAAGTACAATCAAATCAAGCTTACAAGTGTGTGTATAGTCCTTCACAAAAAATCAAGGGTTGGTTTGCGTTTATAATGCTGTTTGTTTGTGGTCTTATGGTTGGAACCGGAATTAATGTATGTAAACCAATCAAGACAAAAATTATGCAGTGGGATACAACAAAGTGTTTTAATTTGCAAAATCTGATGACGAATCATGAAACAACTGCAGAAAAATTGGCAGAATTGAACAAGTTGTATTCAGAATATTGTACAAATGTTAAAAAAACGGTTAAGCCAGAAGTAAAAAAGGCAGATACTTCTTCCAAAGAAACTTGCGAGTTAATTGAAGAAATTCAACTGCGTTGGTTATTAGATGAAAATTCAGGTAATATTGAAGACCATCAGGCAAATGTTCGTGTTTATGAAACTTTGTTCCAACACGGTTGTGATGCAAACAAAGCTAAATATCGTGATGCAATTGCACGCGAAATGACAATAATTGAATCTTTGGGTGGCGCACAAACTATGAAATCTACATGTGAACAAATAGAAGCGTCTTTGATGGGAAGATTGCCATATGCAGATAATTATACTAGTGCAGATGATAGAATTGAGCGTGCAAAAATTTATGCTAATTTATCTGAACGTGGTTGCCCAGAAAACTCAGCAAAGTATGTTGGTTTGGCAAAACAAGAACTGGAAATTGCACGTGCTTTGCAAGATGACGAATTTAATGAAGTTGAAACAATTGAAGTTGTTGAAACTTACAAGCGTTTGAATATGCAAGCAGCCGCACAGGAAATTTTTGAAACTGCAAAAAAACTGACAAATCCGACGATTGATTTTATCTTGCAGGTTGAAAAAATTATAACCGGACAATAAGGGCGATTAAATGAAAATACTGGTGGCATTACTTGGGTTGGTTATCACAACTGGCGCATACTGCGAAGAAGAGTATGAAGAATACGCAGATGAAGAATATGTGCCTGTGGTGGTTGAACGTATGTCTTGTTCAGATATGCAAAAAAGAATGTCAGAATTAAAACCTGTTGCTGAAACAGATGATGATGCGTATTTTGAACTAGAAGATTTAAAGGTTCAATATCGCAGTACTTGTACGCGCAGCGCATCTGCCAGACGTGC
>JAZRAD010000101.1:0-2156 GCA_045634405.1 Candidatus Enterousia sp. | reverse complement strand
TATATAAAACTTTAACTAAACAAAGGCATTATTATGATTGCTAAGAACATATATGAAATGCTGCATGATGTTTGTACCCGGAACAAGGACAGTATTTTCTTTGTCAGGGAAAACGAAACATATGCAGATTTGTTAAAGAAGGTGAAACAACGTGCCGTATTATTGGCAAAACGTTTCAAAATCAAAAAAGGCGATACTGTCGCAATTCTTTCTGGTAATACACCAGACTTTTTGCGTACTTATTTCGCAATCACATCCCAAGGGGCACGTGTGTTGATGCTGGATACAGGGCTGCAAACATCAGAACATATCAATATGATGAAACGCACAAACTGTAAATTGACATTGGCACAAAAGCATTACTTTATTGATGATGCGCCATCCAAGATGTTTGATATTGAAAATATTGACGATACGGACGAAAACGAATTTGTAATGTGTGACACAGAACGCAGTGATATTGCACAGCTGTCATTTACATCGGGGTCAACTGGCAATCCAAAGGTTGTAGGTCTGACACATGAAAATCTGTTGTCACTGTGTGATGGCGCCCAGTTCTATAAAGACGTTATTTTACCGGGCTATACATTTTACGGATTTTTGCCATTGTACCATATATATGGTGTGGTGATAAATATTATCGTACCGATTACATTACAGGGCAAACTGTTATTGCAGCCGGTATTAAAACCCCAAGAATTTATCAAGGACTTTAAACAATATAAACCAGAAGTTATCCCAGCAGTTCCACGTATTTGGGAAGTATTCTATAAGAAAATCGTAGATACCGCCAAAGACAAACATGTCTGGACATTGATGCGCGTTGTTGTGTCATTACGCAAAATCTTGCGCGCGATTGGTTTGGGTGCGATTGTGGACAAGGTTACAAAACCCGTACATGACGCATTTGGCGGAAATACCAAGGTTTTGGTATCAGCAGGCGCAACATTAAAACCATCAATTCGCAAATTCTATGAAAAGATGGGTTTTGTTGTTGGCGACTGTTATGGTCTGACAGAAACCACAGGGCCTGCAAACTTTAACTTTGCGTTCCGCAGGGCAAATGGTTCGATGTATTATGCGGGGCCATTGCTGGGTAATGAAATACAAATTCATAATCCTGATAAACATGGTATTGGCGAAATTTGGGTTCGCGGTAATATGGTTATGCCAGGATACATTGAAAATGATTCTGCAAATGCCGAAGCGTTTGAAAACGGCTGGTTTAAAACAGGGGATATTGGTTGCTTGGATAAATATGGTCGCCTGCAAGTCAAGGGCCGTATGAAACAAGTTATCGTTCTGGACAGCGGTAAAAACGTTTATCCAGACGAACTGGAAGACCTGTATATGCAAAACGATGAAATCTTGAATGCGGCTGTATTTGAATACGTAATCAAAGATAAAATCGTTCCATTTGCTGTATTTCAGGTAAAGCCTGGAACAACAGTTGAACGCGTGGCATTGTTGTTGAAAAAATCTAATTTGGCGATTGCGCAGTACAAGTGGGTTAAACACTTTGCAATTACCGAAGAAGAATTACCATCAACATCTGCAAAGAAAGTTAAGCACTTTATGGTTCGCGATATGCTGAATCATGGTGCATTTACACGCGCACAGGACTAAACAACAAAAAAACAGACAAAAAGGGGAAGAAATTCCCCTTTTTTTTTATTGATAATTATAATTTTTTACCTATATATATTTGTGACGGGTGAATATAGCCAAAGGAGTCGTAATATGAAGTTGAATAATGTTAAATCGCCAGAAATGGCAAGATTCTTGTTGATGATGTTAACTGAACGCAAATGCGCATGGGAACGCAGGGTGATTGCTGGACAAAAAAGTGAAGAACGCGCCAAACATGTCGATGAAAGAATCACATGGCTGGAAAAGTATATGGACAGAGATGATGTTTCATATATTGACAGACTGGACACACATAAAGATGTGCTTTCATATAAAAACGAGCTGAGATTTTTAAAATCAGACATTGAAGATGGTCGTAAAGCGGCTGCGCGCGTGGCACAAATTAACAAAGCACTGCAAGAAATTGAAAAAGCGCAACATACACGATAAAAAATCCCCCGATTGGGGGATTTTTATAAATCGTTTACAAAGTCCAAGACGCGTTTATCAAATATAACATCACGAAT
>JAZRAD010000100.1:0-22241 GCA_045634405.1 Candidatus Enterousia sp. | reverse complement strand
AATCCAACCCCACGATGGTCGGCTGCAACAAAAACACGTGATACATTTTTATTCATTATTTCTTTCCTTTCTTTTCGTCTGTGCGTTTAGACAGTTTGCAATCCAGACCTGTGTTGCCTGTGATATTCAATGTGTTATACGCCAATGTGCCTGTCATCTTGGCAGCGTTAAAGATATTCGCTGTATTCACTGTGGCAGAACCGTCCAATGTGCCATGCAAAAACAATACAGGTGCGTTTATGTCGCCAATAACAACGCCACCACGACCAATTACAACTGTTTCCGCAGTAATATTACCTACAACTTCGCCATGGATTTGAACATTGTGGTCTGTTTTTATATCGCCTGTCAATTTGCAACCTGCCCCAATGACAGTTGGTGATTGCTTTTCTGTTGCGTTTGTAAATGCCAGCATTTTATTTTTCCTCTTGTACAAATTTTGTTGGATCAAATGGCGCACCCTTGTATCTGATTTCATAGTGCAAGTGTGGCCCCGTTGAACGGCCCGAAGAGCCTGCCAATCCAATTACTGTTCCCGGTCTGACCCAGTCGCCACGCGATACATTTATCTGGGACAAGTGGGCATATAATGTTGTAAAGCCCAAACCGTGGTCAATTTCAACCGTTGTGCCATAACCCACGCGTTCGCCCGCAGATACAACACGACCCGGTGCCACCGCCATCAATTCTGTGCCAATTTTGCCCGCAAAGTCAATACCGCGATGTTTCTTTGGTTTGCCAGTAAATGGGTCTTTGCGTGTGCCATAGTTTGATGTAATACGTGAATTTACAGGTTTGCCCAGTGGTAATACTTCGTTCAGGCGACGCAGTCCGTTCCAGCGTTCCAGACCATCTGCCAGTTTTTGATATTTTTCATTCAAGTCCTTGTTAAATTCAATAGGTGTAAATGCAGACCCAACCAATGGATTAGAATATTTATTCACGTTTCTGATAAGTGTCTTTTCATTTAATCCCAGTGTTGCCAATGTGCCGTGAATTTGTTTGATGTTTTTATTTAATTCGTCTGATTTTTCCTTGGTCAATGTGTTTACAGTGTCAACGATTATGTTATCAGCCTCGGCAATTTGTAACATAGATTCCAGCATTTGTGTATTGCGTTTCTTTAATTCATCGTTTTCTGCACGTGTCAGTTCGTATTCTGTCGCTAATTCTGACATTTTGATATATTCTGGGGCATAATCTTCGTCTTTTAACATTTCAACAATTCGTGTGCGTAAAAATTCCAGTTCGCCCCATGTTTTACTGCGACTGTTCATCAGGCTTTCTTTTTCTTTGTCTGATTTGTCCTTGGCGTTCAAGATTTTGTCATCAATTATGTTTATATCGCGTGCCAATGTCGTATATTTTGCAAGATAAGTTTGTAAATCTGTCATATGACGTGCGTGTGTATCGCGTACCTGTTCCAGTTGCTGGGTGCGCATTTGTAATAACGGACGATGATATACAAAAACGTATGTTGACCATGCCGCCCACAGTAATAATCCAACCTTGCCACAAAAGCGCGTAAAGCGCCAAAAACTGCTTTGTTCATAAGAATATACATTGCCATTAGGCGTGTCCATAACTGTAAACTGACGCGGTGGGAAAAGACGACTAATCAACCGCCAAATCGCACGAAATGGTGATGTTATAAATGCCCACAGGGACGTAAAATATCTTGTTATAAAGTTTAACATGTCTGGTATATTCTAGACAACGTATCGGCAATAGTCAAGCCATCACGCAAAATCATATCACAGTTCATTGATATTCCACGGTGTAAAACACTGATTCCGCGTGTGCCCAAGCGTCCCGATATTAAAACGCGTTCTGCGGTGTTTTTTGCACCAAAAAGTGGTAAAATATTTATATCGCCCAACTTTTTTGACATTTCTGAAACTGCGCGTGCTGTGGTGGCTGCGTCTGTGATAATACAGAAAGTGCCCATTGGACGTACGCGCGCAACGCAACGCGAAATCCATAACGATAAATCTGCGTTATGATGCGCATTATGATGTGCCGGCGTGCCATTAAAATAAGGTGGGTTTGTTATAACCAAATCAAATGTGCGGTCTGATTTCCATGTGGTAATGTCTGCGTTTATCAACTCAAATTTCGCATTGTTTAATTCTGCGTTTGATTTACATTCGTCTAACATTTGTTCCGATATATCAAGACCTGTAATCTGGGCGTCTGGATTGTTTGCCAGCAGACACAAAGATGCACCACCGGTGCCGATGCCGACATCCAATACAGTCTTTGCATTATTAGGCGCAAATGCAGCCAGCCATACTGCATCAGAAGTTGGATTGTAAAAACCACGGCGTATTTTTACGCGACCACCCATCAGGGTAAAAATGTCTTGTTTTGTAGTCATATCTATTTATAATAAAGTATTCAAATCAAAAGGCAAGTTTATGTTAAATGATATGGCAATTGTACAAAGTGCAGCAAGTGCGTTTAATAATGCAGCGTTGGCAGGACCTGCGTTTTTGTGGTGGGCAGCTTTAATGGTACCGTTATATGTGGCTGTATATTGGTATGGCTGTGATTTTATGGCGCGTATTGGCTGGAATCGCAGTAATTTACTGACCAAGGTTTCTTTTTGGACTGTGGTGTTTGTGTTTGCATGGACTGTTATGTTTGGTGGAAATTATGCAGTGTTACGCGATAATTTATCTGTTTTGCCGATGCTGACTGCGGTTATTGTCTTTTTATCGTCTTTGTTTGTGTCTTCGCATTTGCGGGGTGTTGCCCTGCCCCATATGGGCTGGAAGCAGTGGTTGTTTGTGCTGGCGATATTGGTAATGGTTGGTTTGTCTGATATGCATGCGTGGTGGGGACCATTGTTACAGATTTCTGCATTGTTGGTCGGTGCGCTGTTCGGACGGTTCGCAGGTGGTGCAATGCGACCAATGGGCGGAACAGTATTGATTATGATGACAGTAGTTATTGCAATTCTGATGCAACCAGAATTTTTCAGATTTGGTCAATTGGGTAATTTAACAGTCTTTCATTTGTTGGCAATTTTGCTGTTTGGAATTGTGGCTGTTGCGACTGTTGTTGTGTCTAATATTTTGCCTAAGAATAAAATTCAAAAAAATATCTTTATAAAGTTCAAATGGTTGTGGCGTGTGGCATGTCTGTTGGGGTGTGCATTGTTTATGCTGACCGAGGCTGTGCCAGTTCTGTTGGGTACTTTGGTTGCGTTTGCGATTATGTTTATAATGTCTGTATGGCATGCAAAGAATATCAATAATGCCCTTGGGGACAAGTTGTTTGCGGTCAGCTTGTTCTTGTTTGGTGTAATCTGTGTTATGCCGGTAATAAGCGCTATGGGAATTTTGTATTGGTTAAATACTTCTGATTGCAAATTGTGGCAGGAATCCAAGGCGTTGTTATAATTTGTTATATTTATTTAATACCATTTATTGTCGTAATAATATATTATTTTAGCAAAATAAACATAAAACCTAGGGTAATATATTATGACGATACATCCAACTGCTATTATTCACGAAGGGGCTAAAATCGGCGCAGATTGTAAAATTGGACCATATTGCATTATTGGGCCAAATGTTGTGCTGGGCGACCGTGTGGAACTGGTTTCTCATGTTGTTATTGATGGTAAAACATCAATTGGTGATGATTCTATTGTGTACCCTTTTGCAGTACTGGGCGTAATGAGTCAGGATTTAAAATGGCAAGACGAAGCCACAATGACGGGTCTGCGTGTTGGTAAGCGTTGCAGAATTCGTGAATATGTAACAATTCATTCTGGAACACCTGCGTCAGATGGTACGGTTATTGGCGATGACTGTCAGATTATGGTTAATGCCCACGTTGGTCATGACTGCAAGATTGGAAATAGTGTTGTTATGTCTAATCTTGTTCAGGTTGCAGGACATGTAGAAGTAGAAGACTTTGCGATTTTATCTGGTGGTGTAATGGTTTTGCAGTTTGCACGTATTGGACGTAATGCGTTTGTTGGCGGTATGTCTGGTGTTGGTAATGATGTATTGCCATATGCGATTTATGATGGCGGACGTGCTGTGTATCGTACAATCAATCGTGTTGGATTAATGCGCCATGGATTTACAAATGAAGACATGCATGCGATTCATGCTGTATATTCTGCGGTGTTCCGTACAGACGAAGGTACTGTTGCAGAACGTTTGGCCAAGGTTCGCAAAGAAGTAAAAAATAATAAATATGCGATGGACGCAATTGATTTTATTGAAAACCGTTCAAAGCGCGGAATTGGTACATCGAAAAATGCAGAATAAGAAAAAGCGCATTTTTATAATCGCCGGCGAAGTTTCTGGTGATGTCTTGGGTGGGCGTATTATGTCAGAAATGCCAAACGCAGAATTCGTTGGTGTTGGTGGTGAAAATATGCAACGTGCAGGATTGAAATCGCTGTTTCCGATGTCTGATTTGGCGGTTATGGGAATAATAGAGGTTCTTGCCCACGCGAAAACACTTACACGACGTATTAAACAGACAGTTGATGCGATATTGGAATATAAGCCCGATTTGGTTTTAACAATCGATTCGCCAGGTTTTGCAAAAAGTGTTATTAAACAAATTCGTAAAAGTGATGATGGACAAAAACTGATTGAATCTGGATTGCGTTTTCATCATGTTGTTGCGCCCCAGGTTTGGGCATGGCGTTCTGGACGTGCAAAAAAGTATGCCAAGATATTTGATAAACTGTACGCGTTTTTTGATTTCGAAGTGCCTTATTTTACAAAACACGGATTAGAAACAGTTGCTGTTGGACATCCGATTGCAGATGGTTTGATTGGTAAATATAAATCACAACAGTCTGAAAAAATTATCACTCTTATTCCAGGCAGCAGAATGAGCGAGGTAAAGCGTTTGATGCCACTGATGCGTGATATTGTGGATAGGCTTGTTCGTAATGGCTATCGTGATTATAAATTTGTAATACCAACTGTGGAAACAACGGAACAATATATCAAAGATACGGTAAAAAATTGGGCCGTTGTGCCGGCGTTGGTGCCATCATCTGACAGATATGATGTTTATGCCAAGACATATATTGCAATTGCAGCCAGTGGCACTGTATCTGCGGAATTAGCGATGTTGCATGTGCCTGCTGTTATTGTGTACAAGATGAACCCAATAACGATGTGGATTGGTCGCAGACTGATACATGTAAAATGGGTGTCGTTGGTAAATATTTTGTTGAATCGTTGTGTTTATCCAGAATGTCTTGGCGGTGATGCAAATGTTGATAGCGTTTTGAATATTGTTCAGAATTTAACGATACCGTCCCAGCGTAAAAAAATGATTTCTGATTTAAAAAGTGCAGATAAATTATGGAAAAAGGCGCATGGTGGCACGTGTGCGTTGATTGCTGAACATTTATCAAAATAAGTTGATAATTTTGTTGGCATGGGGGTGTTTTTATGATATAGTGTGAATAACAAAGGAGAAAAGAATGCGTTTATTATTTATTGGATTTTTTTGTTTGTTATGCGGTGGTGCGTTTGCTGCACAACCTGCGGTACCAACAACTTCCTATGTAAGCGATGCGGGAAATTTAACAACAGGTACTGTTGCGATTGAACGTTTGCCTGTTGGTTCTGGTGCGGGTACAGTTGCATCTGGTGCAGATGTACGTTTTGATTCTGTTTCTATTGGTCAACCAGGCAGTGGTGCAACAGGGCGTGCATTGGTTTGGATTGAAGAATAAGAAATAAATGTGAATTAAAAAAATCCTGCAATCGCAGGATTTTTTGTTTTTCTATTCTTTTTATCTTAGCCCTTTTGCCCGACAGCATGCAGAAGCAGCAGCCTGCCAGCTTGGGTATTCTGTTGATGGACTGCGTAGGTCGCGCCATGGCAACCATCCACTACAACGTTTGTTAGAGCCATTGCCAGTACATTTTGCATAGCGACGAAGTGAACAGGTTTGATTTGAAACACGACCCATATCTGTTGTGCATTTGACAACGATGTTTTGGTTTTTTGCGTCGTCTTTACCCAGTTCTTTAGATGACATAACCTGATATGCGTTTGCAGTGCAAATGGTTGTAAATGCTATAATAGATGCGATAAGTATTTTTTTCATTTTATGTCCCCTTGCCTATTTGTATATGTATATTATAGGGAATTGTTTTATCAAACACAATGGGAATCTGTGCTGTTTATTGATTCGTTGTCCACGGTATGTCGTTCATAATCAGATAATATATTTCTGGGTTATCTGTGTCAATTCCACGCAGTACAGGCTTTACAACATATATATCAACATTACATGGTGAATTTGAGTCGCCTTGTATTTCCATCAGGTCTTCATAGAATTTTTGGGCAAAATCCATTGCTTGCAAGTATGCTGCATCGTCATCTGCAGGATTCATTGAATCGCCAGACCACATCAGCCACATACCATAGTTTACAACGTTTTCTTGTCCAACGATTTCGTCTGCCGATAGTAACAACAGTGGTTTAAAGTCTATGTCGTTTGTAAATTGGCCAGTACTGGTTTCTGTAAAATCATACATATCACCAATGAATTTAATAGCACCATACAACAGACCTGTATTTGCGGTCATCTTGGCCAATGTGCTGGCGTTTTTAAGTGTAGAATGATAAAGCCAGTTTTTAAGACGTGTGGACAGTTTGCTGGCACGTGCGGCCTTGGCGCCTTTTGCCAATATTTTATTGCCACCGCGTGCAGCTTTGATTCCTTTTAGTATTTTTACGCCACGTGTTGCGACATTGCCGAGTTTTGGACGTAGCTCCTGTAACGATTTGCGATATGTTTGCAGACCATGATATGCATCTGCTTGTTCTATATATTTTTTGACGTCGTCACTTTTTTCTAAATTGGCTAAATTTTTCTTTATATCCTTTATTTCATCTGCTTTTTTTGCGTATTTTATAGGATCAGCAACTTTGTCTATTTTGTTTAATTCTTTGGTCATTTTTGATAGTTGACCAGAATATTTAACATAATCACGCACACTGTCCAGTTTTCGTAATGATTTTAAAGTTGCTGATAAGGTTTTCATATTTTTTGCAGCGCGTACACCCTTGATAGATGCAGAAGCAGCGGTGCCAGCGCCAAATGTGGCAACAGTGATGATAACGTCCAGTGCGATTTCTGTATAGCCAATCCACTCTAGATTTATGTTACCAGCGATATAGTAATCACTGGAATCGTCGCCAGTGGTCATTACGCCTGTGCGATTTATGATGTTTGTATCACGTGCGATTGCACTGCGTGATGTGCATGTGCCGCCATTTAAAGCTGCGTTTGGATAGAGTTTATCAATATTGTCATTTATGTATTTTACAGACAGTGTATTATTTTTATCTGGTCCCACAAATTCATTCAGACTGCCGGATTGAACAATCATAATTGCGTACCATGCAGGGTCTGTGTTTGTCCAAACAGTTGGGTCGCCATTTGCGCCGATACGTGGGTTTGGGTCAGGTGTTGGCAATGTACGTTTATTTGCCATCAATATACGCTGTTTAATAATCTTTGGCTGTGTTTCATAGTTTATTACAATTAAACGTCCGTTTGGGAATGTGTATTGGATTGGCGTAAATCGAATAGCGTCTTCGTCGTCCAGTTCAGCCAGTTCTGGACATTTTAATACGCGTGTTAGCGTTGGACCATCGTAAAATATACTATAAATCCATTGCTGAATGACTTCTTCGTCGGCATTTTCATCAATATTTTGTGCAGTTTGTGCCAATTGGTCTGCCCAAATTTTTGATGCACATGGTGTGTCCGCATTTTGAATGGCGGCTTGTTCCAATTCTGCCAACGACACTGCGTCATCTGGCACAATAACATCATTTGCATTGGCAGAATTATGATACTGTATTATAACCAATGATAATAGTAATGTTTTAATCATCTATTCTTATTCCATCAATTAGTAAACCGACAGATCCATTATCAGTAGGCTCTAGTGTTGATGTGTCGTATAAAGGTACGCCGATATACATATCTATATCGTCTTCGTTCCAGTCGCAATTTCCTTTGTCAAGAATATTAGATGTAATTTTATTTTTTACCTCTGTCCATTTCGATGCTGTTGTCAAGAAGACCTTGCCTGCTGACGGAGTGCCCTTGCTTTCAATTTCTCGTAATACATAATTGTTAGTTTCGTCTACACATAAATTTTTTCCAAATATTGGTTTAAATGCTTTTGTGTTCAAATCGTCTGTTGGGGAAGCTAAAGGGTCTTTTGTGCAAGATAAATAGCAACCTTCGCCACGGTCTGTATTTGTACAATTCATAACTTGTATATCTAGGTCTGATTCCAAGAAACTATAAACAGCACCAAAACCTGTTAAAGAAGCAATTGGTACAGATATTGCGAATTTTGTCATTGCTTTTTTTAATTCATTTGTTGCGAGGGAGAGTGTTGCAGTCCCTGCCGCTTTCTTTGCGGCTGTCGCCGCACTCTGTTTTGCGATTGCGTCTTCCAACAATTTTATCGCAGCTCTGCCTTCACTTGTTTTTATTGTTCCGTTTGTAATGCCTTTCTCGATTTGTTTTTTTAGTGCTTTATTTGTGACTCTGCGACTGCCCTTTCCTCCTGCTGTCTTTATTGATTGTTTTGTCGCGCTGACAACCGAGTTGGCTAGAGCTTTTTTTGTGGCTGTCCGTGATGCTTGTGCCGCTGTTTTTGCTGCTGTTGCTGCTGCGGTCTTTTTGGCTGCGGTTTTGCCCGCCTTTTTTACGCCAATTTTTACTAATCCTTTGAGCCCCTGCTTTATGGTTGTTTTAACACCTTGAATAACAACTGCGCCTGCTCCGAATGAATATATAGCCGATACAATTGTTGCTGCCCAAAGTGTAATATCTATCCCTGCTTGCAAAGATCTGTGGTTTTCACATACAAATAATTGTCTGCTGTCGCCTGATACGGTAAGTGCAGCCGCAACTTCTTCTATGATATAATCCCAACGAAGATCCATGAACAAAGGTCCTTCGTCTATGTATATATCATTGTCTTCTGTGCGTGAAAGTAAATATTCGCGACAAATATCGATGTTTTTTGTAAAAAATTCGATTACACCATCAGATGTTATTTGAATTACATCTGTCTCTAAATCAATCTGGGCGTCGTCAAGTCCATTAACGATATCTGTCGCTATGCTTTTAATGCATTTTTCAGTATTGTTGGCAGCGCGAGCGTGACCAGATACTGTTGTTATCATAACAACAGAAATAGCAAATATAAAACGCAATATATGTTTAATCATCGCCACGTAATGCCTCTGTTATCATTTTAATCAGTTCTTCTTTTTGATTTTTAGTAGCTGGTTTTCCTTCGTTATTATTACCATCATCACCATCATCTTCTTCTGTTTTTTTCGTTTTTGTCACAGTTGTTGTTTGTTCTGGTTTTTCACAGCGCTCATCTGATGGCCATTTTGCACAAAAATCGTCAAAACTTAAATTTGTAAAATCTCTTATTATTGTCAGTTCTTGTTCTTGTTTCGCTTCTTCTATGCGGCGATCCATATAATCTTCTTTGCTTTCGATATTCAATGTATCGTATGCCTGGGCATCTTTCCATGGCATATAGCCAGTCTGTTCGTTCGCCATGCGTTCAGAAAATGATAAATCTGCATATGTTGTCGGAAATGCAGTGGCAACTACACCGTGTTGATTTGTGCCGTTCTGTGATTGCAGGTTTTGTAATTCTTGCTTTCTTTCCTGCATGTCAGCTGCCCAATCTGGCACTTTGGGTGCAAATGGATTTTGTATTTGAATTGGTTGTATGTTGTTGGTGTTTGGTGTTGGAAACGCAACAACATTCATTTGTTTTGTCGAACGACCATACTGTGCAACATAATCATTAAATGCGCCGTCAATGTATCCGCCACAAGATGTTGCGTAATTGCCAGTTGTTATGCGTGACAATTGTAACATCACAGTTGGACGTACGTCAGCCAATTCTGCATCCGCGCAATTGTTCATATTCATACATGTTACAGCAATCAAATCAGAAACGATTCGCAAACAGTCTTCTGTACCAACCTGAGGACCAGTGGCATATACTGGTGCCGGCAAACGATTGTTATATGGAGAATCAGGATTGTACGCAGGGTTCGTAGAATAATTTTGAACGTTCTGAATTACACCATATTTAGAGAATATAGACGCAGAATAAGCAGGCAAAATCAATGCCATAGTGCCAATAAATGCGCATAAGATGTGTGTGCTTCTCGCCCTCAATTCATGTCCCTGTTTGATTGATTATAACAAAAACAGATTTGTAATGAAAGATAAAAATCCACCGATAAAGAAAAATGGCGCAAATGGTATGTACTTTTGATTTTTATGTTTCCCCCACAATGCGCCCAGTATGCACGCAACAACCAGTGCGACTGCCAGACCGTTTGTGCCCAGCCAGATGCCACCTACCCCCAGCAACTTTATGTCGCCCATGCCAATCGGAGCCATTGCGTCAGGGGTCTTTTTGGTAATTTTGTAATTAAATGCGGCGCCAATAATCGCAGACATTAAATAACCAAATGCACCGCCAACAACAGCAGATTGAAGCGTTATTGGAAATGAAAAAAATGCAATCAATGTCAATCCAATCAGCATCAATGGAAACAGATATGCGTCTGGGATAATGCGACGACGAAAGTCAGTGATGGAAATTAAAATCGATAAAATTGTGGCAGTAACCAGTAAAATAATGAAAAAGATGTAAGAAATCATATTTTTCTCCCTTGCGTTTCGAATCGGAAATATGCTACACTTATATTATAATGTAATACAAGGGTTTTGTAAAATGAGTACAGGTTGGGATAACGCAACATTGAAAAAGTTAAAGGCATTGACTGGCAAAGGGCTGTCAACGTCTGAAATTGGTAAACGCTTGGGTATGTCAAAAAATGCCATTGTGGGTAAGTTAAATCGTCTGGGCTGGAATGCCAAGGCCGGTGGTGCTGCGGCTGCTGCTGCACCTGTGGCCAAGAAGGCAGAAAAAAAGCCTGTGACTAAAAAAGAGCCAGCAGTGTCCGCTAAAAAAACAACTGTGGCCAAGAAAGCGCCTGTAAAAAAGGAAGTCGCAGTCAAGGCATCAGCAAAAAAGGCAGAAAAAAAACCAGTTGTTAAAAAAGAAACTCCTGTGGTCAAGGAAAAAACTGCCAAGGAACCAACCAGTAAAAAGGTTAGTGATAAAAATTTGGCTGTGCATCAGCGTATCATTCAACATTCGCTGGATATGGCAAACTTAAAGCCTAATCAGTGTCGCTGGCCAATTGGCGATCCTGATTCAGAACATTTTCATTTCTGTGGCGAAACAGTGTTTGTCGGTAAGCCGTATTGTTATGAACACTGTAAACAGGCTTATCAATTCGCAGCGCCAAAAAAGAAATAATTATATCTTGGGGGAACGTAAATGGTAAACGAGAGAGAGAATTTAAATCAATCGCTGAAAGTAACTGATTTTAATATCGGTGGTGACAGTTTTCGTGCCTATTACGACCCAAATGGTCGATTGCTGTTCGTTGTCGATTATCTGATAAATGATATCAAACCAAATGTTTTGCTGGTTATAAATCCTGATGGCGAACGTAAGTGGGACGACATCTTGGAAAATGACTATGGTGTTGATTTAGAAACTGTCAGACCAAAAAAAGATAATAAATATCAAAAACTGGATATAGAATATTCTGGTCTGGGTTTGTATGACGATTTAATCCACGCTTATCTTGATGGCAAAGATACTGTGTCGCAGGCGCATAAGTTAAATGAATTTAGAAAGATTTCTGTAGCTCGTTCTGCACAAGAACGCTTGAACGATGCAATGAAAACAACAGAAAACGCCAGCGAGACAATTGAAAAAACAAATGAAAAAATCTATAAATTACAACAAACGATTCGTGAATTGAAAAATAAGTTGACTGTTGCACGTCGGGCAATCGGTAAAGAACCGACTAAACAGTCTGCATCAAAGATTTTGCGTCTGGAATCACTAATTGATATGAATCAAGAAAAATTAAAGCGTGCAAAAAAACGTCTGACAAATGCACAGCGTCGCTTGGAAAATGCCAGCGATGATGTTGTGGCTGCACAGAATTTGCTGGCAAAGTTAAATAAAAATTTGCCCGCACAACCATTGAATACAGGTGTCGCAATGGTGGCTGATGCGCCTGTGCCAGCAATCGTTGATGATGACGACGAAGACCAATATGATGACGACGATTTTGAAACAGAATTTGAAAATGAAACAAAGGCAGAAGATATGGCTGATGAAGATGTAAAACCGCTGTTTGATACAGATCCAAATATTTTGGATGAAGAAATTGCATTTAAACCAATCAAATTTAATAACGAAGTGCCACAAAATGTACCTGCTGTTGCGCCTGAAAATAATTTGATTGTCAGTGATGTTGTGGAACCTGCACCTGTGGCAGACAATTCATTTGTGCCAAGTTTTGCAGAAGAAACTGTAACAGAAGAAACGGTGCCTGCGCCATTGTCTTTTACGCCACCTTCTTCTTTTGAAACGGTTGAATCGCCGGTTTTGTCATCAGAAGACGATACGATTAAACCGATGTTTGATGGATTTACACCGTTCCCAGAAATGGAAGAACAAGAAACAGAAACAACAACGTGGACACCAACGCCAATTGTTGAAGAAGAAAGACCTGTTCAAGATGTTTTGGCACCCGTGGTTGCGCCTGTGGATGCAGATGCGGTACCAGATGTTGCCCCTGCCCCAATTTCTTCTGATTTTCGTCCTGTATCACCAATTCACAACGAAAATATGGATGCGAAACCTGTTGTAACACCTGTATCTGATGCTGGTTCCACACAGGGCAAGCCAACAATGCTGTATTATTTCTTGCTGATTGTTTTGATTGTAATGTCCATATTTACACTGTGGTTCTATCAAAAGTCTTCTAATGAAAATATGCCGGAATTGGCGGCGACAACAGAAACTGCACCGGCGATTGTTGAAGAAGAACCTGTTGTTGCAGAATCAGAAACCATAGTTGCAGAAGAAGATGTAATTTCAGAACCGGTCGTGGTTACAGAACCTGAATCAGAAATTGTCGAAGAGCCTGAGGTTGTTGCAGAACCAGAACCTGAAATTATCCCAGAACCTGTAATTGAAACTGAGCCAGAGTATGAACCTGAAATTATCCCAGAACCTGTGCCTGTTACAACAGAACCTGTGGTTGAAAATCCTTTTGTTGATTTGCCTGCGGATACTATTGTTGGACCTGTGCCAGTGGTTGTTGAAGAAGAACCAGTTGTTGTTCCAACCGAAGAAGAAGTGTTGGCGACTAAACCGGCCTATGGCGTATCGCAACAAGAAAAAATGTTTGTTGCCGATGATAATTATGAAACAGAAACAGTCGTTGAATCTGTTGAACCAACAATTATTCGTGCGCCACAATATACAGAACAGGTTGTAATGGAAGAATCTGTTGATGTGTGTTCTGATGGTAATGCGCCAGACCGCTATGGTTGCTGTGCAGGTGAAGAATTTGTCTTGTTGCCAGATGGCGAACGTGCCTGCTGTGCAGAGAGTACGGGCGAATGTTTCCCACCTATGTAAATAAATTAAATATAATGGCATATCTATAAACAAACCCACAACCTCATGTAACTTCTGTACACTACGGTTGTGGGTTTGTTCATATCTATACCATTTTATTTAATTTCTTCGCAAAGTGTGGGCGGTGTGGTATAATAAAAGTAATATGTTTAAAATAAATCTGATGTGTTTATTTGTATTTGTTTGTACGCGGGCAATTGCAGATTGTCCTAGTGGTTATCATAGTAATACGATTGATGTTACAAAGCTTAGTTCGGAATATGAAGGTGTTTGGCAGACCACAGTCGCTACGTATACGCAGTATTCTTATACATCACAAGGATTAAAAAAGCGATGTGAAGGCTATGATAACAGAATCCCAGGCGGATGGTTTGGTACAGATGAAGGTGGTACATGTATAGATTGTCGATTTGATAATATGCAACATGGCGATTGGTATATAGAATTTGATCCTGAAAAAAGCGGTTTTACAACTTTGCGTGGAACCAGTGCGTGTATATCAACTTCCTATGCGTCTGGTGTTGGGGTTGGGCAGCCATCAGATAGCGTTAATCCATCTAATGGTGAACGTTCGGGCAGTAGTTGTTGGTGTAAATTGCTGTCGATTGATGAAATTGCGGTTGATTCAAGATGGTTATATGATGGTTCTAACGGACATTGGTCTTCGAATACTTGTGCACAAGAATGTGCGCAGACATGTGCGTCAGAAATAAGAAAACTGGCAAATAAAATGTTAAAGTCAATGTTTACTTATGTCGATAAATCTGTTGTTAGCGGGTGTACTGCTAATAATCAAGATATATATAATATCTCTTATGATTTGACTGGTGGGCAAAATTACAAAGATGCGCCCTTTTGTTATAAAATAACTTCTGGCAATATTGTTTTTGATCAACCTGTTAAATCTGGTGATACCTTCGCATATTGGAAAGATGATGAAAACAAAGCTGTTGATTCAATAGTACAAGGCCAGACTGGAGATGTTCATTTAATCGCTCAATGGATGTCGAATTTATTATGTCCTGCGGGACAATATATGGTTGATAGACGGTGTGTAAATGTCGGAGAAGGATTTTATTCGCCGGCAGATGATAATCTACGCTATCAATGTCCAAATAATTTGACGACACGTGGATATGGTTTTGCGTCAGATGAACTTGGCGACTGTGGCTATAAACTGCATGTCGGAAAGCAACAAATATTTTTACGCAGTCAGAAAAATACAAGCCCATCATTTTGTGCAAAAATAAATAACAAGGTATTTTATGGTTCTATGACTAGTAACGATAAATGTGCGTTGTGTACGAAATATAAAGGTGTTAATTACTCTATACATGATGATTCTGTGTACGATTAATAAAAAATCCCCCGTTTGGGGGATTTTTTTATCGGGCAACATCGCCACGCAGGCGTACGTGACAGATGTAATCTTTTAATTTAAATCCGTCGTTTGCGTGCCAGTTTAGCATACCTTGCCAGTTTTCATTTGGTATTTCAACAGATGGTAATTTATATGGCGTGCGCGATATTTGTTCGCGTGCTTGATTTATGTGATTTTCGTAAATGTGAACATCGTGCAATTCTCCGCGCAGTACGCCTGGTTGCAGCCCTGCTTCTTTGGCGTATAGCATCAATAACAGTGCATATGATGCGATATTATACGGAATGCCCAAGAACATATCGCATGAACGCTGGGTCCATATTAAATTCAGTTTGTTATTGTGTACCAAGACCTGATGCATAATATGACATGGCGGCAGTGCCATTTGATATTGATCAACAGGATTCCATGCGTTTACAATTATACGACGATTGTTCGGGTCTGTTTTTATCGTATTTATTGCATTTGCCAGCTGGTCAACACCAGGATATTCTGGTTCAAAGTTTTTTTGTGAGTTGACCGGATTCCAAAAATATTTACCACCAAAATGCCGCCACTGCCAGCCATAGATTGGCCCTAAATCACGTTCGTCAGACATTGTTTTGTTTTTCAATTCTGTTTTTTCGGCGTCTGACATATTTGGGTTGGCTTTGACTGCTTGTTCGTATTTTGGTTGCCATTTTGTTGGGTTTGACCATTCGTCCCAGATATGACATTTTCTGTCGGTCAGCCATTTTTTATCTGTTATGCCATGGATAAAGAATTCCAGTTCTGTTGCGATATTTTTCAGTCCCATTTTCTTGGTTGTGACCAATGGAAACCCGTTTGACATATCGTGTTCAAATGTTGCGCCCCATGGAATACGCAGTGTTTTTATGCCTGTACGATTGTCGGACATTGTGCCGTTATTCAGGCAGTTGTTTAAAATATCAAGATATGCTTTCATTTTTACAAATCCTTTGTACAAAAAACGCACCGTTTGGTACGTTTGTAATTATTTTACAGATGCCTGTTTGAACAAGTCGTCTGCATTGACTTTCTTTTCTTTTGTTTTTACATGTGTCAACATTGCGTCCAAAGCCTTGCGTTCGAACAGCATACCACGCAACATTGCCAATGCGTTTTGATTCTTGTTATAGAATTCAAAAACTTGTTTTGGATCTGGATAGCGAGAAGCTTCGGCCCAGATAGCTTGTTGCAGGTCATCACGAGTAACTTCTACTTTGTTTTGTGTGCCCCATTCTGCCAAAATCAGACCCAGTTTTACACGGCGTTCTGCTTCTTTGCGTTCTGCTTTGTCATCCCACTTGTGTTCGCATTTTGCGTCGTGGCAATGTGCGTGTGAACGTTCAAATTCAGATTTTGCCATATTTAATTCTTGTTCAACCAATGTTTCTGGCAAGTCCAGTTTAACTTTGTCGGCCAAAATATCCAACAATTCGTTGCGCATATCACGTTGTGCTGCTTCTACATATTGTTCGTTGATTATTTTGCGGATGTGTTCTTTTAATGCTTCAACTGTTTCTTGACCAACTTGTTTCGCCAAATCGTCATTCAATTCTGGCAAGATATGTTTGCGGATTTCGTGAACAACAACCGCAAAGCGTGCGTCTTTGCCTGCCAAGTTTTCAGCATGATAGTTTTCTGGGAATTTGACATTTACGTCAAATTTATCGCCGATTTTGTGACCGATGATTTGGTCTTCGAAACCTGGGATAAATGAACCAGAACCCAAAATCAAGTGATGTTTGGTTGCTGCGCCACCTTCGAATGCTTCGTCACCGATAAAGCCTGTAAAGTCAATTACAGCAACGTCGCCGTTTGCAGCCTTGTAATTTTCGTCTTGTTTTTCTGCAACACTACGGCTTTTGCGGATGTTTTCCAATGCTGTATCGACTTCTTTTTCGTCCAGTTCTGCAACTTTCTTGGTTACAGTGATTTTTCCCAAATCAATTTCTGGTAATGTTGGCAAAATATCAAATTCCAATGAGTATTCTGCGTCTTTGCCAATTTCCCAACCTGCCAAGTCTGCCTTTGGTGCGCCGGCCAAGCGGATTTTTTTATCTGCGATATAGTTATTCAAATCTGCGTTCATCAATTTATCAATAGCTTCGCCGTATGCAGATGCATTGTATTTCTGACGCAAAATAGATAATGGAATCTTACCCGCGCGGAAACCAGGCATTTTGGCCTTTTTACCATATTCTAACAGGATTTCGTCAGCAGCAGCCTGCAAATCAGATGCAGAAATTGTACCATTTACAGAATAGTGTAAATCTTTGATTTTTTCTTTTGTAAACATATGTTTTCCCCTAAATTTAATTAGAATTGCCCCGTGATTATACAATGTTTTTTGATGAAAGCAATAATAAAAAAATCCCCATGACGGGGATTTTTTTCTTGTTCCAAACGAATTAACGTTTTGAGAACTGAGTTGAACGACGTGCTTTGCGATAACCATAGTGTTTACGTTCAACAACACGGCTGTCGCGTGTCAAGAAGCCAGCAGACTTCAATGCTGCACGCAATTCTGGTTCGATTTTTTCCAGTGCCTTGGAAATACCGTGTTTAACGGCACCTGCCTGACCAGACAAACCGCCACCTTCTACCATTGCGACAATGTCGTATGCAGATTCACGTTTTGTAACCTGGAATGGTTGTGCGATAATCATCTGTAATACAGCACGACGGAAATATTCGTTAGATGCTTTGCCATTTACAGTGATGTTGCCTTTACCTGGCATCAAGTATACGCGTGCAACAGAATCTTTACGTTTGCCTGTTGCGTATGTTGCGTCGTTTAATTTTGGTGTTGCAACTGCTGCTGTTTTCTTTGCAGGGGCAGCTTTTTTAACTGTCTTTGTTGCTGTTTTCTTTGTTTCTGCCATTATTCGCCCCTTTTGTTTTTACGGTTCAGACCTGCGAAATCGATAACCTGTGGGTTTTGTGCAGCGTGTTTATGTTCGCTGCCAGCGTATACGTGCAGTTTTGTCAAACGTTGGTTTGCCAATGCAACTGCTGTACGACGACCCATCATACGTTTAACTGCGTTGAAAACCAATTTTTCTGGTTTTTCAGAACGCATCTGACCCAATGTACGTGATTTCAAAGAACCAGTCCACAAAGAGTGCCAGAAGAAACGATCTTTATCAGCCTTGTGACCAGACAATGCAACCTTGTCTGCGTTGATGATGATAACATGGTCGCCACAATCCATATTTGGTGTCCATGTTGGTTTGTGTTTGCCGCGCAAGATGTTTGCAGTATATGCTGCCAAACGACCCAGCGTGCAATCTGTTGCGTCAATCAGATACCATTTGGCTTCTAATTCGCACTTTTTTAACGATTTTGTCGCTGCCATTTTATATTTTCCTTATGGTTTATAAATTAAAGCGACGCTATTATGCCCTAATCCCCCAGAAAAGTCAAGAAAAATCAATACGGTATTATTATACCATAAACATAAAACTAAAAAACGCCCGTTTGGGCGTTGTTTGTTAGATTGGTAACACTACCCTGACCTTTAATCCGCCAAGGTCGCTGTTTTCCAAGAATAATTGACCGCCGTGATTTTCAATTGCGGTTTGTGCGATTGACAGTCCCAGTCCTGTTCCGCCGGTGTCTGTACCACGTGCGTCGTCCAGTCGTACAAATGGACGCAGTGCATCTTTTTTGCGATCGTCTGGAATACCTGCACCATCGTCTTCGATAATTATTTCAATATGGTCGTCAAAATCGTTTTCTGTGATTTTGATTTTCTTTTTTGCATATCTGGCCGCATTTTCAATAATGTTACCAAATGCACGTGCCAATGCCATTGGTCGGGCATAGAATTGTGTCGGTGAATCTGGAAATGTTGTTTCTATCTTTTTATCTGGCGCGGCATCGCGTGCGATACGTGTCAGCATTGGGGGCAGTTCTGTTGCCTGCTCTATTTCTGGGGTTTCGCCACGTGCAAATGCCAGATATCCATTTACCATTTCTGTCATTCTGTCTATGTCACGAATTAAATCTTCGTTTGTTGCTGTATCTGTTTCAACAGCCAAACGCATACGGGTCAACGGTGCCTTTAAGTCGTGACTGACGGCATTTAACATATCTGTACGTGTGCGATTGTATCTGTCTAGACGCTCTTTCATTGTAATCATAGATGCAGCCGCTTCGCGGATTTCTTTGGAACCTGTTGGTTCAAATCCGGGTGCGTCCAGACCACGACCAAATCGGCTGGCGGCGCGTGCAATACGTCTGATACTGCGTGTGTGCAGTATAATAAATGGTGAAATTAAAATGGATACAATCAGTATAGACCCAATCAACCATATAATAAATACTTCGGTACTGGTAGAATATATTCTGTGCAAAGATGTTCCAAAAGTCGCAATCTGATTGTTTTTTGTTGGTACGTCAATGAACAATAAACGCTTGCCACGGTCAATATATATATTAGCAGGTCGTTTTAAACGTTTTGATAGTTCTGAAGCTAATTTTCCTGCTTCGTGTGCATTGTTATCGTTATGGCGTGGACGTTTAAGTGTTTTATTTGTGCTGAAATTTATTCCAATGTCATTGGCGAATTGTTTTGCTTCGGCTGATTTGTCTTGGTCAATAAAATTCATCATTGTTGTAACTTCGCCTGCCATTGTGCGCGCCAATGTGTTATGGACGCGTGACCAGTGATTGCCAAAGAATGCATTAGCAACGATAACTTGGGCGATTACCAGTGGAATTAAAATCATCAATATTGTACGCCATAAAAAGCTGCGTGGTGTTAATCTCATCTTTATATTCCGTTTTTGTTGTCAGGCGACATTTGTTGACTTATTAATTTATAGCCTTGTCCCCTGATGGTTATTATATCTAGGTCTGATAATACAATATTTAATTTACTTCGCAAGCGTTTTGCTACCATTGGTGATGCTGGTGCTATATTGCCCATCGGGCAAGTCAAGTTTTGTAGCAGTCTTTTTTCTTCGCCAGATAGTGCCAAAACGGTTGTCGTGCCATCTTTGGTAATGAAAAATTCGTTGTCAACCAGTGTAAGCCCGGATGGTAACTGTGATGATGGTAATGTGCTGTGTGGAATAATATTATTCAATCGCAGTACCAATTCTCGCATTTGAAAGGGTTTTGCCAGATAATCGTTTGCGCCACCAGACAGACCATCAATTGTGTTTTCTGGGCCGGTCATTGCGGTCAGCATAATTACAGGTGTTCTATTGCCAGTAGCACGTATTTTATGTAAAAAAGTCAAACCGTCCATACCGGTCATCATTCTGTCTAGAATAATTGCGTCAACAGAAATCCTGGATAGTATTTCGTCACCATTTTCAGCAGATGAAGCAGTTAGAACGTTAAAACCATCTGAACGCAAACCCTTGCGTAGCGTATTGCGTAAAATATTATCGTCATCAATAATTAAAACTGTTTTATTCATCTTTTCATTGGTTCAACAGCATATTCCCCAGGTTGAATCATACGTGCGTCATTTGCAGAATTGTTTTCCAAATCATACGTTGCAGCACGGAATTGCATGCCACCTGTGGTGAATTCTGTTTTAAATAGTGCGTATCCTGTACCACCGCCAGTTGTTGGGCCTTGCATACCCAGTGAATAATAACCGCCCATAATACCGTAATCTAAGTCAATATAATCCAAGCTTACAATCAAAGATACACTGCTGATGCCATCGCTGGTCATATTACATGCAAATTCACGATTTGATAATACGGCCTCAGAATTTACGGGAACCATAATATCCATTACGGTTGGTTCGCATTTACGGTCAATGCCGTTTACCAAAAATTCGTATGTCATACCAACAGTTGCCTTGGATAGACCTGTTGAAACGCTAACCTGTGATATAGTTGCCTTTGGTATTTTTACCATTGCGTTGGCAATTCCGCTGCGTACAGGGAAAGAAATTCCAGACTGCAAGCAATCGCGTGAAAATGGGTCTGCTTCGCAAATATAAACACGTGAATGCGCGTTCATCATAAACATATTTGCCAGACTGTTAAACAAGAAAGAACGTGTAATGCGGTCGTTTAGACGTGTGCAACCAAAGTTACGACAAATAACCATTGGGCGGTTCGCAAACATAACCCCAGGATGTTCAAATGATTCTTGTTCGCGTGCGGCAATGATGTTTTGGTCGTAGTCAAGACTGTCTGCACGTTCCATAAATTCTGTTTCTGGAATAAAATTTGGGTCGTCTGGATATGCATAATAAGACTGAACGGGTGTTTCAGTGTAAATTGTTTGAAAATCCTGATAGATAAATTCATCTTGTGCATAGGCGGAAAATCCGTAGAATACTGCAAAAATTGATGTTAAAAATGTTTTCAACATGATACGACCTTTTGTTCTCTCAGGTCAATAATAGAACATTTTAGATAATTGTGTCAAAACAAAAATATTTTTATTGAAATTTGTATGCGTTTTGTTCTAAGTTAAATATAGATTAAATGTAAAGAAAGGTAAGAAAATATGGTTGATATCATAATTTCAGGCGAAGCTGGCAAATTGCATGCTGTATATCATAAGTCTGCAAATGAAGCAGCCCCATTGGCAGTTATCTTGTCTGGAAACCCACGACAAAAGTATCATATGAATGATCGTGTGTCGTATGCAATGTTCCGTGCATTTATGGATATTGGTTTTTCTGTTGTGCGATTTAATTATCGTGGGGTTGGTGATTCCGAAGGTGTTATTGGTACAACAGCTGATAATATGTTAGATATTGCAACTGTTATTGATTGGATTCAAAATCATAACGAAGACAGTGATAAAATCTGGCTGGCTGGGCATCAGTTGGGTGCGTGGTATGTATTGCAAGCCATGATGCGTCGTCCAGAAATTTCTGGTTTTGCATTGGTGTCGCCTGATGCATCTGTGTCTGATTTTGCTTTCTTGTCTCCGCGTCCAAATCGTGGTTTGTTATTGCAGGGAACTGCGGAATCTGATGATGCGCGTGCGTTTGGTGTGCATTTAACACAGGTTTTGAAAAAACAGGCACAAATTGACTTGGAAACAATCCGTGTCAAAGGCGCAGATGCAATGTACAGTCAGCCAAGTGACTTGCGTCAGATGTATAATGATTTAAAGGCTTATGTTGGTCGTGAAAACGAAGAAGACAAGTTGTTGTAAGATATGCAGAATAAAGAACGTTTCTTAGATGCAAATATTCCAGACGAAATGGCAACGACTATTCGTCCGCGTACATTATCAGACTTTATTGGGCATGACAGTTTAAAACAGAATTTGTCTGTGTTTGTGTC
>JAZRAD010000099.1:0-3801 GCA_045634405.1 Candidatus Enterousia sp. | reverse complement strand
TGGCCTCCGACTTAGATTGCTCAGATTGTGATATAAATGATTTTGTTCCTGTGTATCTTGCAGCCGAAGATGGTGGTGTAATCGATATTGATAACAAAGCGCGTATGAAAGGAACTTTAACTGGTGCAGGAATTGGTGGTGCCGCTGGTGCATTTACAGCATACCAAGGTGCCCAGACAGAAATTGATGCGCGCTGGGTTGCGGCAGTTCGCGAGTATAAGGATTCATTACAAAAGTTCTATTGTGGTACGGGCAAGCGATTCTTGTCTTTCTATAATGATGTAACTATGATTCCGCATCAGAATTAAAAAAAATATCCCAGTTTTTACTGGGATATTTTATGTTTTATTTCGCGTATGCGCGCCAATATTTCTTTCAATTCATTCTCGGTCGCGGCTGGGGCAGGGCGACTTTTTAATTCGTCTGCCATAACGATACATAACGTTGCCAGTAATGAGTTTTCAGGTAATGGGCCAATTTTATCCAGAATCTGACGTGCGCGCGCATCAACCATTTTGCCCAGCTCAATCAGACGCATTTCTTGGCCGTCTTCACAGCCCATAGGATAATTTTTATTTACGATTGGAATTGAAACAACACTCATTTTTTCAACTTTTTTAATATATTTATAGATTTATCAATCATTTCTGTGGCGCGTGCATTTTTGTCGCGCAGATTTTTTACCTGTTCTGTCAGGATTGCAACCTCTAAATCTGTTTGTTTACCGGCGTGTATAGCGGTGCCACGCAGACGTGCAGCTGCATCTTCCAGTAATGACAATTCATGAAAAATTTGTTCTTTTAAATCAGACATATTTACACTTTAAGACATTTTTTATATGCGTTCAACCCTAAAATGTGATATAATATCTGTCATAATTGTGGGGGATTGATTTATGAAAACAAAAATTATTTATATTTCTGGTGGTGAATTGTTTGAAATGGCGCAAATTCGCGCTGCATTTGAAGAAGTAAAGACAACACTTGGCTTGGATAAAGATACTATTTTATTTGGTGTGCCAGTTGATTGTGATAGCGCAATCGAAGAAGTCGCAGATAATACACATGAAACACCAGCCGTTGTTACAGAACCTGTAACAGAAATAATTCCAGAAATATCAGAAAAGCCAGAAATTCAAAAAGTTGAAGAAATCCCAGAAATTCCACAGGTTTTAGAAGAAAATACAGAAGAGGTTGAAACAGAAGAAGCACCAGTTGTTCCAATTTTATCTGTCTTGGCGATAAACGATGAAGAAGCACAGAACGAATCGGTTGCAGAACAGGAAGATTCGGCAGAAATAGCAGAAGAAATCTCTGATGTAACAGAGGCAGTTGTTGATATTGTTGAACCTGTTGTCGAAGAAGTTCCTGTCGCAGAAGAAGTGACAGAAATACCCGTTGTTTCAGAAGTGGTTTCTGTTGATGGTATCGCAGATGATGATACGCCAGATATACCAATGGAAAAAACACTGGAACAATTGTTGGAAAGTATGACTCCATTACGTGAAGATGTTATGGTCAAGGAAGAAGCTGTCGCAGAATCAGAAAATACATTTGAAGATACAGCAGACTTAGATATGTCTGATACAGATGCAACATTGGCACAGTTGGCATCTGAATTCGCATTAACCGAAGATAAGATTGCTCCAGCACCACGTGCAGAAACATCTGGAAAGATCGGAAAATTAAAAAATATTTTGCCATTTAAAAAAGCAAAACGCGAAGATAACAGTTTAATGGGTGACTTGTTCGGTTGGGCTGGAATCGCTGCAAACGATGAAGATTTTTCAATTCCTGGATTCTTTACGCCTGCAAAAAAACAAGGTGCATAGTATAGGTCTATGAACACAAGTACGATTCTTAGATTACTTGAAAATTCCGGATTCCACAATGTACGTGCGGATGCGGAATTTGTTTATATGGAAGATCCTTCTTGTGTCCTACGCAGTTTTGAAACGTTTTTTGAATATGCGTGGATTATTATAACTGCATTGACTGGTTTCTTGTTGGCAGGTTGGGCTTTGTCCAAGATTTACGGTGCCAAAGACGATATTTTTACCAATATGAAGAATCTGGTATTAATATTTGGGGTTTTATCTGTGACTAAACCAGTAATGAATGTTATATATGGTTCTGATTTGTTTGGTGTTGGTTGTAAAACAATACGTGTTTCGATTGCAAATATGAATGTATTATTGGATAAAAGAAAAGAAACATTGGGAATCGAAGAATTTAATCTATACGAAGATATTGATATTTACGATTCTGGAACAGATGTTCCTATACATGAACTGCCTTATTCAGAAGCGCCAATATCCGGTGCAGGCAGCCCTGCAGAAGTTTCTGTGGAAACTGTGAACGCACAGGGTAATGCGCCGATATACGCAGACTTACAGTCTATATCTGCACAAGAATCCGGTCGTGATGTTATATATGTGCAACCAGACGGCAGTAAAATAAAACGTACAGGTGGATCGCGTGCATGGCGTAATTCGAACCCTGGAAATATCAGATATTCTGACTTTTCAAAACGGGTTGGTGCCATCGGTCAGGCAGGCGGCTTTGCTGTATTCCCAGACGAAGAAACAGGTATGTACGCAATAGAGGCATTATTGCGAACAAAAAATTATAATAAACTAACTATTGCGGGTGCTATCAGCCGTTATGCACCGCCAAGTGAAAATAATACCGCGGGCTATCAACGTCAGATACAGAATTTGACTGGGCTGTCAATAAATAAACGTATGTCAGACTTGAACGCACAAGAGTTAAGAGCAGTCGCCAACGCAATCCGTGTCATAGAAGGTTGGACAACTGGAAACGAACAAAGGATATAAATATGAAATCAGAACGCGGAAGTATATCTATGGGTGTTTTATCTGTGTTTATTCTTGGACTGGCGATTGTGCTGGGGTATATGTTGTTTTCTCATGACAAGGAAAATTCTGTTATCACAGATGTCGCGGTTAACGGAATGGTTCCTATGGATGTTATGCGCAATAGTGTATTTCAAGGTGTTTCTTCTGAATTTACAGATGGACTAAATAATCCATACAGTTTTGAAAAGTTTCCATTAGATGAAACAGGAAGCGGCATAGAAAAAAAAGAGATGTTTGCCTTTGATATAAATAACGATGGTTTAATGGACAGAATTGTGCGTACACATAATGAAAATGGGACGGCTCATTTTTGGGATGAATACAGAATAGAACTAAATAATAACGGTGCGTACATTAATATCACACCCAGTGGTTTACGTACAACCGAAGGCGCGGAATGCGCATTACAAAAAGTAAAATTTGTATTTAGGCCAACGTTTAAAGTTATAAAAATATCGCGCCAATGGAACGAAACGTGGGATACGCCGACAATGGCGACACGTACAGTTTATGAATTGCAGGGTGATAAGTTGGTCGCAACATCTGTCCGAGAATTAAAAAAAGTATGTGATGTATCAGAATTGTTCAACAAGATTTGATTTATTTAACAACCCCTTTTCTAACATAGAATGCATTACACCACCAGATAAAACAAAATGATCGTATAATTCCAAACCACAGTTATTTAACATTTTTCTTAATTCTTCGGTCAATGCGACATCTTCTGATGAAAACGGATTTGTTGATACAGGATGGTTATGCATCAATACGATACTGCGAACTTTGTTGTTTAACGCCTTTTGCATTATTTTGCCCATATACACATTTGTAGAATTGATACTGCCTTGGCTGTGTAATTCGTGTTCTATCAAACGCAAATCAGAATCAAGATACAGAACGTGAAATTCTTCTTTGGTTTTTGC
>JAZRAD010000098.1:0-3258 GCA_045634405.1 Candidatus Enterousia sp. | reverse complement strand
ACCATTACCACCACCCATTGGGTGATCTACTGGGTTCATTGCCATACCGCGAACTGATGGACGGATACCCAACCAACGTGCACGACCAGCTTTACCCAAGTTGACATTGCGTTGATCTGGATTAGATACGCTGCCAACTGTCGCCAAACATTCGGAATGAACCTTGCGCAACTCACCGCTGTTCATTTTAATCTGAGCATAAACGCCGTCTTTACCCATCAACTGAGCATAGCAACCAGCACTGCGTGCCAATTGACCACCAGCACCTGGTTTCAATTCAACGTTATGTACGATTGTACCGATTGGCATATTTTTCAATGGCATTGTGTTACCTGGTTTAATGTCTGCATGTGCAGCTGAGATAACAACATCACCCGCTTTCAAGTCGCGTGGTGCCAAGATATAAGCGCGTTCACCGTCTGTATATTCAATTAATGCGATAAATGCAGTACGGTTTGGATCGTATTCCAAGCGAACAACAGTTGCTGGAACATCTAATTTTTTACGTTTAAAGTCAATTAAACGATATTTACGTTTGTGACCGCCACCCTGATGTGGAACAGTTACATGACCAAAATTATTGCGTCCACCTTTGGACTTCAAACCAACAGTCAATGCCTTTTCTGGGGCACCACGATGCAGTTCACTGCGGTCAACCTGTGTCAGACCACGTGTCCCTGGTGTTGTTGGCTTATAATGTTTCAATGCCATTTTTTCTTACCTTTGTTTATAACCTTGACACTAGCATCCATTTGTTTTGGGTTCTCTGCCAAGGTCGTTTATTATACTATATATTTGCGGACAAATCCAGTTTTGCATCTGCCGGCAAAGATACATATGCTTTTTTAACAGTGCGTTGTGTACCTGTACCACGACCGCGGAAAGTTTTTACCTTACCTTTTACAACAACAATGTTTACCTTGGTTGGTTTAACATTGAAGATTGCTTCGACGGCACGTGCGACATCTTCTTTGGTTGCGTCTGCTGCAACTTCGAATGCGACACTGTTGTTTTCAGACAGTTTTGCTGCCTTTTCCGAGATTATCGGACGACGCAGTATATCATAAATACCAGCAGTCGCCACAACTTTTTTCTCTGCACTAACTTTTTTTTCTGCCATTTTGTTTACCTTCAATTCTTATCTATTATGCCAATCTTGCTTCAACCGCTTTGACTGCATCGGCTGTCAAGACCAACTTTTCATGTTTCAGAATATCCAAAACGTTCAAGCCAATTGTTGGCAATGCATCAATATTTGCGATGTTTGCTGCTGATTTCTTGAAGTTTTCATCTAATTCTGTTGCGCCTACGAACAATGCAGATGCGATATTCAATTTTTTCAATTGTTTTGCAAATGCGTTTGTTTTTGCAGCTGCCAATTTTTCAGAATCAATGATAACCAAGCTGCCATCTTGTACTTTGGAAGACAAAGCCATTTTCAAACCCAAGCTACGGATTTTCTTTGGCAAGTCAATAGAGTGGTCGCGAACGACTGGTCCATGAACTACACCACCGCCACGCATGTGAACATTGTATCTTTCACCCTGACGTGCGTTACCTGTTTTCTTTTGTTTGAATGCTTTTTTACCACTACCTGCAACATCAGATACAGTTTTTACTGCATGTGTGCCTGCACGTTGTTTTGCACGTTGCCATGTAACAACACGGTGCAAGATGTCTGCACGTGGTTCCACCCCAAAGATGCTGTCAGTCAATTCAACAGAACCGACTTTTTTGCCATCAAAATTTATAATATCTAATTGCATTTTATTTACCTCGCTCTTGCTGTCGTTTACTTATTATTCTACAACAGCTTCTGTTTCGGTTGCTGTTTCTTCAGTTCCTGCTGTTTCTGTAACAACTGTTTTTGTTGGAACTGGCAAATCTTTGTGTTCTTTTTTAATTGCGTCTGTAACCAGAACAAATGTGCCATTTGCACCTGGAACTGCGCCTTCTACGAAAATCAAGTTTTCTGCTTCGTCTGTACCGAACACTTTCAAGTTTTGAACTGTGACAGTTTCATTACCCATCTGTCCAGCCATCTTTTTACCTTTCAAAACACGGCCTGGCCATTCACGCATACCAGTACCACCGATAGAACGATGAGCTTTCAGAACACCGTGGGTTGCTTCTTTACCGCCAAAGTTATGACGTTTCATAGCACCCTGGAATCCTTTACCTTTGCTTGTTGCTTGGACATCAACGAATTGACCGGCAACAAAATGAGATGCCATCAATTGTGTACCCGCTGGGATAACACAGTCGTCTGACACACGGAATTCTACAACCTTACGATATGGTTTTAAACCCGCCTTTTCCGCCGCAACAGCCTGTGGCTTTGCAACATGTTTTGCCTTGGCTTCACGCAAACCTAAGATATTTGCGATATAACCGTTCTTTTCTTGCGTGCGATTTCCAATGACTGTGCAGTCACCAACAGACAATACTGTAACTGGGTGTGCGACACCGCCATCATCATACAGACGCGTCATTCCTATTTTTGTTGTAATTAATCCGCTACGTTTCATTTTTTTTGCCTTTGTTTATGCCAGTTGGTTGGCGTGTTTATTTATTTGTTCCCACCAACACTAGCAGTTATTTTTTATTTTACAATTTAATTTTTACATCAACACCTGATGCCAAGTCCAACTTCATCAAGGCATCTACTGTCTGAGGGGTTGGATTAACAATATCTACGACCGCTTTATGGTTGCGGATTTCGAACTGTTCACGTGATTTTTTATCAACGTGTGGTGAACGGTTGACTGTAAATTTTTGAATCAATGTTGGCAAGCGAACAGGACCGACAACGTCTGCGCCTGTACGTTTTGCTGTTTTAACGATTTCTTCGACCGATTCCATCAAGACGCGATGATCAAACGCTGTCAATTTGATGCGAATTTTAGATGCTGGTACCATTCTTCGTTTTCCTTATATTTATCTGGGCGGTAATCACTGACGCTTTTAATTCAGTTACACCGCCCAAGATTGTTTAATTATTTAATGATTTTTGATACAACACCTGCACCAACTGTGCGTCCGCCTTCACGGATAGCAAAGCGGCGGCCTTCGTCCATAGCAATAGGTGCAATCAATTGCACTGTGATACGAACGTTGTCACCTGGCAGAACCATTTCTTTGTCTGCTGGCAATGTGATTGTACCAGTTACGTCTGTTGTGCTGAAGTAGAACTGTGGACGATAGTTAGAGAAGAATGCTGTATGACGGCCACCTTCTTCTTTTGTCAAGATATAAACT
>JAZRAD010000097.1:0-5184 GCA_045634405.1 Candidatus Enterousia sp. | reverse complement strand
ACGCAAATCTTCCAAAATAATTTTAACATTTGCGTTCAGATAAGACTGTTCACGCAACCAAGTTTCCATTGTATCAAAACTAAATTCTGTACCTGTAAATGTTTCAGCCGAAGGCAAGAAAGTTACTTCTGTTCCATGTTCGATACCAGATTTATTTTCAGAAATTTTCAAATCACATGTTGGCACACCGTCTGCAAAAGACATAAACGCTTCTTTGTCGCCACGCCATACGCGAACTTCCAGCCATTTAGACAATGCGTTTACCACAGAAACACCCACACCGTGCAAACCACCAGAAACCTTGTATGCACCGTTACTTTCATTATCAAACTTACCACCGGCATGTAATTCACACATAATCAATTCCAGCGCACTGCGCCCTGTTTCGTGATTGATATCAAACGGCATACCACGACCATTATCACGGATTGTTGCACTGCCGTCTGCATTTAAAGATACATAAACAGTATCTGCATAACCTGCCATCGCTTCGTCAATAGAGTTATTAACAACTTCATATATCATATGGTGCAGACCTGCCCCACCTTCGCCAACGTCACCGATGTACATACCAGGACGTTTTTTAACAGCTTCTAATCCCTTTAAAACCTTAATGGAATCGCCAGTATATTCATTATTTACAGACATTTAATTTTCCTTTCTTTTTTCTATGTAAAACATAGCAATTTCTGCTATAATTATCAAGTAAAAAGGGGATAAAAATGAAATTTAAATTGCTATATTTTGGTGATATTTTAATCAATCCGAAAAAGCGCGCCCAGCATATTGCAGATATCCGTATGCAGTTTCATCCACAGTTAAAAAAACTGGTTGAACACAGCCCATGGAATAACTTGACGCAATATATGGTGCCAAACCCAACTAAAAGTCCAATTACAACCAGACACGTTGGTGGTATTGATTGGAACCCAATTATTACACCGAACTTGAAATTGATTGCAGAACTAGATATTCAAATGATGCACCCTGAAATTGTTGGTGTTCCACGCAGTGATATTGACAACCGCGTAAAGACGATTATGGATGGTCTGCGTTGTCCACAAAACGAACATGAAATTGGTGCAAACACACCGAATAATATCGGCCCTATTTATACATTGTTAGATGACGACCATCTGATAACAAAACTGTCTGTAAACACCAGCCACTTGCTGGATGCAGGAATATTTTCCGAAAACATACAACGCAGTCCTGATTCAATCTTTATGTTGATTGACGTAAATGTTCGCGTTGCCGAAGGAACATTGGAAAACCTGCCGTTTATGGTGTAAATAGTGGGTAATAAATAAATTAGAATGATTTAGATGTGGAACAGTCCCGATGGTGTAGTGTACAGAAGTTACATAAACCATCAAGACCATCCACAGATGAATTATTATCAGCAAATATATAAAATAAATTAGAATGATTTAGATACGTACGAACCCGAAACCGTAGTGTACAGACGCTACATGAGGTTTCGGGTTCGTTCGTAGATGAATTATTATAATTTATTTTAAGATAGGGCGCTTGTAATCTGATCCTGCATCTGGAACGTCCCCAATACCACCCAAGCGATTATTGCAGAAACTAACAAAATTCCCAGACTGTTTAGAGTACTGGAAACCTTTTCCATTTTACGAACAGATTCATTTAAATAATCGTTCGCAACCTGAGTCAAATTCTCGTCAAATCCGTTCATATCTGCATAGATGGTCAAGTCGCCAATAATTTCAGAATCTGGGAATTCATATTTTGTTTTTTCCAGCGCAATACCAAGGTTGTCACCATTTGCAATAAAACGCAACGCTGTATCCAATATTCTGCGTAAGTATCTGTTTGCATTGTCTGCCAACATACGCATTGCATCTGGGATTGTCACACCTGCGCTGACCATGGCAGCCAAACTCATCAACCAGCCAACAGATGCTTGGATTTTATATATATTCCATGGTGGTAATTTATCAAACAATGTACGCACGCGTCCCGACCAGTTTGCAAGACTTACCCATACAACAGATACAATTGATGCAAAAGAAATTAAAAAGATATACCAATACTTGATTGAAAAATCAGACAACCAAACCAAAGACTGGGCAGACCCACGCCATATAATATCATTACCTGCAACATCACGCAGTGGTGGTACTAAATACAAACCAACCATAATTATAATACCAAATGTCAACGCAAGCAGAAACATAGGATATGCAATTGCAGATGTCATTGCACGTCTTATACGCTGTGTTCCATCAACAACACGACCAACATTTTCCAACGCCACAACAAGATTAGATAAATTACCAGACGTTACCAACAATGTTTCATTTGGTGGCACCCAACCACGTGTTGCCTCGGAAAAAGTCATACCTTTTTCAAGATTTTTTTGCCATTGGCGCATAACGATTGCAAAAGGTTCATTTGGTTTTGTTCCATTTTTGGATTCAACCATTTCCAATCTTTCCAGCGCATCAATCAATGTAAAATCGTTTCGCAACAACGAAGCCAATTTTCTGCAAATTGCCATACGCTTTTCGGTATCAAGCCGAAACATCATCTTGGCATATAACAATTCCAGTTTATTCATATTAATATACCCCCGGCTGATCCAGCTGTCCGACCCAGCGTTCCAGTTCATCAACACTGATTATACCTTGTAACATCAAAGATGTTGCGGCCTCTTTTAATGTGCGACCATCCATTTCTTCCAGCCAATATTTAACTGCATCATCTGTCTTGCCGGCCAATGCAAGTCCTAAAAATTCACTGTTTGTAATAATAACTTCACCTGCCTTGACACGACCGATATTACCTGTACCGTTACAATGTTCACAACCTTGTCCACGTTGATAAACCTGACGCAATCCGATTTCGCCATACGCATCCATAACACGACGATACGCACCACGTTCTGGATGATTTTCCAATGGTTCGCGACAATACGGACAAACTTTTTTAAACAGACGCATTGAAACAAGACCACGCATCAATGTTTCGTCTTTTAATTTAAATGGTTCGATTCCCAAATCCAACAAACGCGTCAACGCAGCCAATGCAGAATTCGCGTGCAACGTTGTCCAAACATTATGACCAGATAATGCACCACGCACAGTCAACTGCGCCGCAGCCAATGTACGAATTTCACCAACCATAAGTGTATCAGGGTCGCTTCGCAACGCGGCTGCTAATGCTTCGACATATTTTTCTTCACGCTGTTCTTCGCTTGTGGTATTTACCACAGGCATCTGATGCGCACCGAATATTTTTTGTTCAACTGGGTTTTCCACAGTTATCATATTAATTTCGTAATTACGTTCACGCAACATCATTGACATATTACGAACCAATGTTGTTGATTTACCAGAACTGGTTGGACCAGCAACAATTACCAGACCAGTTGGAAAAGAACGCATACGTGCCAACAATCTTTGTTCGTATGGGCCAAATTCCTGCTCTGTTTTAATACCTTCGGATGGGTTATCATACAACAAACGCATTACAACATATCGCGAACCAAACGCAATTGGGTTAAATTGCATACGCACACCCAATATACCAGATGGTAAATATAAATCCTTGGTTCCACGCAGTGGTGTATGACCGTCTTTTTGTGCAGACTGATATTCATTCTGGGCATAGTTCGCATTAGACATATCAGACGATGCAAACGCAGCACGAACAAAAGACTCACCCCATTGAGAATTATATTCCATTACAGGCTGCATACTGCCATCAATACGGAAATATATTGTTGTCTGATCTGCAACTTCGATATGAACGTCAGAAACCTTTTGTGATGCAGCCTTGGCAATAATATCAACAAAGTCTTTCTGCATCTGATTATCAAAATCTTGCTTTGAACGAATTGAGCTGCCCAGTTTATTTTCTGCAGATTTATATATATTTGAAATCAAACCTAAATCAGAATAAAAAGGCTGATTTACTTTTTTACCGCGCGCTTTTAACAAATCTAAAAAAGCCAAAACACGACCATCATAACGATGTGTACGTGATATAATAATTTCACCACCAGAAAAGTACGCGATTAAACTTTGCGTATCGTGTGGCAATTCCAGCATTGCACCAGTTGCCGTCAGCAAGCGATTATTATTAGAAAACAAAAAATCAATAATATCTTTGGATTCTGCGTTTTCCAACCCAGCCGGCACAGATGGCGTCTGTTCAAAATTTACACTATCAAAAAATTCTTTTGATTCTGCCATTTTATTTTCCGTTGCTGACATTTAAATTCTGTATTTCGCCATCTGAATTAACAAAAACAACACCATCATCCAACGATATAGATTTCACTGTCCAATTATCTAATTTTTTACCAACACAGATACGTTTTGTTTGTCCCGAAGACAAATCAGCAACAGTTGCCTGTAATTGATTTCCTGCACCAATAACATTTACCAAACGATAACTTTTTGAAATATCACCACCACTTGATGCAACAGAATTTGTTTTTGAACTGCTATAAGACACAGCTGGTGTTTTTTCTTCTTTTGTTTCAGACAACAGTGCTTCTTTTTCACGTTCAAGACGAACAGCTTCGGCTTCTAACTTTGCCTTTTGTGTTTCAAATTCTTGCTGTTGTTGTTCTGCACGACCGGACAAAGTATCGATTTCCATATGCAGTTTAATTTTTTCTGCGGCCAATCTGTCCAGTTCTAAATCCAACTGTGCACGTTCTTTTTCCAATTGCATCAGAACTTTTTCTTGTTCTAAATCTGTGATTTGCTGAAACAAAGAACCTTGTGGGTCATAATTTGCGATTGCATCCGCAGATGTTTGTTCTACATCTTCTACTTCGACAACCAGTTCATCTTGTGCAAAAGAATTAAAAGAAAATGCACATAAAATTAAACCAAATAAAATAAATTTACTATTTCGCATAGATTATCACCTCATAGTTCCAGAAACGTGACGCAGCATCCCACGCACAATTAATTAAAAACACACCACCAAAATCATCAAACACGTGCATAAATTGATCAGGTGTCAATTTTGATTGTGTTTGAATTTCAACGATATTTACATTTACTGTATCAACACCGTTTGTGATTGTATCAAATACCATTTGTGTTTCTATTTCTGTATCAATCGCCTGAAATGCAGATGTTATATCACGAACAACCGTCTGCACATCACGTTCGTCTTGCGAAGACACAGCTGGTAAAC
>JAZRAD010000096.1:0-23143 GCA_045634405.1 Candidatus Enterousia sp. | reverse complement strand
CGACATGGCTACGATCCGACTTAAGGCGTTAAGCCTTGAATTTGGCCGTACAGAGAATACAATTCCACAACGTAAATGGGGGCCTGTTGAACGTGCAACTGTGGCATATGGCCAGGGTTATGCAATTACGCCAATGCATCTATTGTTGGGTGTAAATGCAGTTGCAAATGGTGGTATTTATATTTATCCGACATTACAAAAAAGAAATGTTGGTGTTGTGCAAGGCGAACGTGTCTTGGCAGATGAAATTTCTGCAAAATTGCGTCCTATTATGTTGCGTGTTGCCGAAGAAACAAGTGGTAAAAAAGCACGTGTCGCAGGTGTGAAAATTGGTGGCAAGACAGCAACTGCTGAAAAATACACAAATGGCAAGGTTGATAATAAACGTAATATTACATCGTTTGTTGGCGTGTTCCCAGCAGATGCACCACAATATACAATTTTGGTTGTATTGGATGAACCACAGGGTACAAAAGAAACTGGTGGTTGGCGTACGGCTGCGTGGAATGCGGTGCCAACAACAGGTAAAATTTTAGACAGCATACTGCCATTGCTATTTGAAGAATTTTAGATTATAATACATACGACAATAAAAAAAGAGTAAAGCGTGAAAAGAATAGTGGATAAATCCATGCTGGGTAAGGCATGGGTGTTGGCGTATGATGAATTTAGTGGTGCAGATGATTTGTTGAAAAATGTTCTGGCTGGACGCGGAATTATATCAGATGCTGATACGAAACAATTTTTAAACCCCAGTATCAAGGATTATATGCCAGATCCATCTGTGTTGATGGATATGGACAGGGCTGCGAAAATAATCGCAGATGCGATACAAAATCATCAAAAGATTGCAATATATGGCGACTATGATGTTGATGGAATTACATCAACTGCTGTGTTCGTGAAATATTTGCGTGCACTGGGAATTGATGTTGTTTGGCACCTGCCAACCCGTGAAGGCGAAGGGTATGGGCTGAATAATGATGCAATTACAGATATTGTAAATGATAATGTAAATTTGATGATTACTGTGGATTGTGGTATCAGCGGTGTTGATGAAGTTGCGTTTGCAAAGCAATCGGGGTTGACAGTTGTTGTGACAGACCATCATTCGCCAGATGCGGTTTTGCCAGATGCAGATGCAATCGTAAATCCAAAACGTGTTGATGATACATCGGGATTATCTTATTTGGCTGGTGTTGGTGTTGCTTTTTTAACTGTGGTTGCGGTAAATCGTGAATTGAAAAATCGTAACTTAGATTCTGAATTAACAGCGCGTGTTGTAAATGAAAATCTGTTAAATTATATGGACTTTGTGGCGCTGGGCACTATATGCGATACAATGCCTTTGGTTGGTTTAAATCGTGCATTTGTTGCAACGGGGTTAAAGGTTTTAGGACTGCGTCAGAATTTAGGGTTGCGGGTGTTGATGGACTTGGCCGGTATTAAAAAGCCATCTGTATATGCCGCAGGTTTTGCATTGGGGCCACGTTTGAATGCAGCAGGACGTTTGGATTCTGCATCGCCAGCATTGGATTTATTGCTGACTGATAATCAATTGATTGCGCATGATTTGGCAAATAAATTGCATCAGATGAATCAAGAAAGAATTGATATTCAAAATGCAATTATGTTGGCTGCAACAGATATGGCAGAAAAGTGTTGTCAGGGTGGAAAATGCAGCTTATTTGTTTGTGGCGATAATTGGCATGGTGGCGTTATGGGAATTATCGCAGGACGTTTAAAAGATAAATATAATTTACCGTCTTGTGTTGCAACAAAATCAGATGGTCAAATCAATGGGTCTGGTCGTTCAATCGCAGGTGTTGATTTGGGTAAAATTATTCATGATGCGCTGGCTGCCGGTGTGTTAAGTGAGGGTGGCGGACATGCCGCTGCTGCTGGATTTTCGCTGGCAGAAGATAAAGAGGGGGCTTTTTGTGAGTTCTTGGAACGTGCCGTTAAAGAGCAGTTAAATGGCGAAATCCCACAACCTGAAATTATGGTTGATGCGCAGTTGGATGCTGGGGGTGCAACAATGCGTTTGATTAAACAGTTGTCCTCGCTGGAACCATTTGGTCAGGGTAATCCAGAACCAACATTGGTTTTACATGGGTGTTCTTTGCGATATGCATCTGTTATGGGTAATGGGTCGCATTTGCGGGGGAGTGTAATTACCAGTGCAGGAACGCAGTTGGCTTTTGTTGGATTTAATTTAGTTGGAACAGATGTTGGTAATTTTTTACTAGACGATGCGAATACAAATACTAAAATAATGATGCTGGGTAAGTTAAAAGAGAACGAATATAACGGACGCACCAGTGTTCAGTTTGTTCTTGAAGATATAGCGATGTAAAAAATGGAAAATAAAATAAAAGAATTTTTTGAACGTATCAAAGATGCAAAATCAATTGTTATTATGGGACATAAAAACCCAGATGGCGATTCGTTGTGCAGTGTGTTGGCGTTGGCGCATTTGATTGAATTAAACTTTGGTGTTCAACCATTGTGTGTATATGACGGTAATATTTCAGACAGTCTTGATTATGTTCCACATCGTCATCGTATCAAGTATTTTGAACGTGTTGATTTAACACAAATATTTGATGTCGCGATTGTTATGGATTATGGAAATCAGGCGCATATTGGTGGACCGCGTCCATTGGTGGATAATGCAAAATTTATCATAGAAATAGATCATCATAAAAACGACAATACTATTGCTAAGTTATGTCTGAATGATGATACTGCGGCGGCAACGGCAATTATTGTTTATAATGTTATGCGTGCTGCGAATATGAATATAGATAGTATTGCATCTGATTTATTGGCGCTGGGTATTCTAACAGATACGGGTAATTTTAAATTTGTACGCAATGGTGATGCGTTGCGAATAATGGCCGATTTAATTGATAGTGGTGTAAATGTTCGTAACCTGATTGAATTGATGAATAATAAACAACGCAAGGCTGTACAACTAGAAGCGCAGACTGCTGCAAATGCGGAATTCTTTTATCAGGGGCGTTTGGCGTTGGCAACAGTGTCAAAAAAGGATTATAAATATCTTGATGGTCGTGGTGAACTTGTACTAAATCTGCTGGGACAAATCAAAGGTGTTGAATATATTGTGCTGTTGAAAGAACAAAAGCCAGAGCAAATAGGAATTTCTATACGCAGTCGCAGAAAGCCAATTGATGGTATTGCAGTTGCATTGGGTGGCGGCGGTCATGAACGCGCTGCTGGCGCAATTGTGCGTGATAATATGGAAAATGTTCGTAAGCGTATCTTGGAATTATTTAAGGGGGAATAGTTACATGATAAAGAAAATGTTTATGTTTGTATTTTGTGCGGTTTTATCTGTAAACGCCTTTGCAGGCGTTGATTCAAAGTTGGTTGAACGCGCAGAAAAATATTTAAATTCTATTACAGGTCTAGATGGTACTTTTGTTCAGACTGCAAATGGCAAAAATCAATCTGGAGATTTTGCGATGTTGCGCCCTGGGCGTGTTCGTCTGGACTATGACAATATGCCAATTCAATTGATTGCAGATGGTCAAGATTTGTATTTCTTTGACAAGTCTTTGGATCAGATTACAACTGTGCCATTGACCAGTACACCAGCTGGAATTTTAATCAGAAAAAATATTGATTTAAAAAATGCAGATATAAATGTTGTTGAAACAAAGGATTATAAAAATACTTTTTCGCTTATGCTGAATTTGCGTGGCCAAGAAGGACTGGGACATATGACAGTTGTGTTTGATAAAAGTCCTGTAAAATTAAACTCTTGGTCTGTTGTTGATGCAACAGGTGCGACCACAGATGTTGCGTTTCGTGGTTTGAAAGAAAAAACAAAGTTTGATAAAAATTTCTTTCAAATACAGCGTCATAAAACAGTTAGCACCAGTGGTGGTGATGATTTCTATGATTAAAAATGTTTGGAATAAGTTGGGCTGAATTTTTTGTAATTATTGTTGTGGCGGTATTAGTTATACCGTCACGATTGTGGCCTGATGTTGCGCGTTTCTTGGCGCGTTTGGTAAATGTCGTGCGTCAGATTATTTGGAAAATTACAGATGCGTCTGAAAATCTTAAACAGCAAATTGATTTGGAAAAACCAATCGATGAATTGATTCATAATACAACAAATGATGTGCTGGACGGATTTTCAACTGTAATACCAACAAAAAAGAAAAAGACAGTCAAAAAAACAAAGAAAAAGGTGTCAAAATGAAGAAAATGACACTGATGCAACATTTTTCTGAAATGCGTCGTCGTATTTTATGGTGTGTGCTGATTTTTTGTTTGTCGTTTGTTCTTGGCTGGTATATATCGCCATTGTTACAAAATTGTTTAACGCAGCCTTTGTTATCTGTATGGCCTGATGGTGCATTGTTGTATACAGGGCTGACAGATGGTTTAATGATTCGTTTATCTTTATCTGCGTTGTTCGCACTAATTGTTTTGATGCCTGTTTTATTGTGGCATATTTGGGCGTTTGTCAGTCCAGGACTGAAAAAAACAGAACGTAATTTTATCTGGCCTATACTTATTTTATCGCCAATATTATTTTTGATGGGTGCATCGTTTGCTTTTTATTTTCTGTTCCCAATTGCTTTTAAATTCTTTGTTGAATTAAATCAAACAACAAATGTGCCAAGTATGTTGTTGCCTGTGGCGCGTGACTATTTGCGATTCGCAATTGGTATGTTGAAAATATTTGGTGTGGCGTTTCAGTTGCCTTTGATTATGGTCTTGATGAATAGACTGGGGGTATTAAAGCGCGCTCTGGTCGTAAAATCCAGACGATATGCGATTGTGTTTATCGTAATTGTTGCAGCAGTCTTAACCCCACCTGATGTTGTTTCTCAACTTTTATTGGCTTTGCCTTTATGGATGCTGTTTGAATTTAGTATTTTATTTATGCGTCGTGATTAAATTTATGATATAATATGACGTATGAAAAAAATCATTTCAATTTGTCTTGGAATTGCATTGACGCAGACTGCATGTGATTTGCAGCCGCGTGTTGTGTCTTTCCCTGATACGGTTGGTGATTTTATCTCTGCGCGATATCCTGCATTGTTGGCAGACCCAAATACAAATCCAGAAATATATAATTCTGCTGCGACTGACTATGGTGTATACGAATCGCCTGATTTATATGGTACAGAATCCGATGAAGATAATGTTGTATACGCAAGTGCGGATGATTATACGATGCCGGCACAGTCTGATGTAACAGATGCCGAATCGATGTATGGGTCAGAGCCTGCGCTTGTTTCGGAAAAAACACAAGAATTTGTTGCCGTGGCAAACACATCAGACGTATCAGAAGATGTGATAATTGTTGAACGTGGCGATACATTGTACAGTCTTGCAAAAAAGCATAATACTTCTGTTGATGAATTGGCTCAGGCAAATAATTTAACACAGCCATATCAGTTGTCTGTCGGACAAAAGTTAGTGTTATCAGATGCTGAAGCCGTGGCACCTGTGCCAGAAGACGCACCTGATGTTTTGGTTGTAAGTAAACCAGTAAGTGCGGTCAGGGCGACAACACGTGTTGAACTGTTTGATATTACAGTTCAACCGGGGGATACGTTATATTCTTTATCTAGAAAGTATGCTGTTCCTGTAAATGATTTGGCTGTTATGAATAAATTGACGCCACCATTTGCATTGTCTGTTGGTCAAAAATTGCGCGTGCCACAGGCTGGTAATATTGTCGCAACAGAAAAAACAACACAGGTGGCATCTGCGACAAAAACACAAAAATCTGCAACAGCTGTAAAAAAGGATGAAACAGTTGCAACACAATCAAAGCCTGTACAGACAACTAAAAAGATTTCGTCAGATCCGTCAAAGAAATTGCCAAAGATTACGGAACGGTCTTCGTCAAAGTTCTCGTGGCCTGTTCGTGGCAAGATATTGTCTGCGTACGGTGCAAAATCAAATGGGTTATTTAATGATGGTATAAATATCTCTGCAAAGCAGGGTACAGCGGTTAAGGCTGCAGAAAATGGTGTTGTTGCGTATGCGGGAAATGAAGTCAAAGGTATGGGGAATCTGATAATTATTCAGCACTCTGGTGGTTGGATGACTGTATATGCGCATATGGATTCAATGAATGTTAAACGTGGGGCACGTGTAAGTGTTGGTCAGAAGATTGGTGCGGTTGGTAAAACAGGTAAAGTAGATAGCCCACAATTACACTTTGAAATTCGCAAAGGTACCAAGGCATATAATCCAAATGCTTATTTAAAGTAGGAAATCCGCCGTATGGCGTTTTTTTTGTTATGAATACTGTCGTATAAATTATTTAAATTTCCTGTGGTATTTTATATCTTACAGGAGGTTTAATATGAAAAAAGTAATCTTTGTTTTATGTGTTGTTTTGGTGGTGTTGCTGATTGTGTGGTTGGTAATGCGATATAATAAATTTATTGCGCCAAGTGAAAAATATGTTGCGTCTGACGCAGATACAGAAATCGTTATATATGATATTGATGATTTGGAACAAAGGGCGGCTAATGTTATTCCCAGTGGTGGGTTTGGATATATATATGGTGGCGCAGAAACAGAAGGTACAATGCGCAGGAATATATCTGCATTTGATGATATTGAAATTTATCCGCGTGTTTTAACGGGTGTTGATATGCCAGATATTTCAACCAGTATTTTAGGTATTGATATATCATTGCCTGTTATCGCAGCACCAGCTGCTGCACACGGTTTGGCGCATGTGTCGGCCGAAGCAGGCAGTGCCCGTGGTGTGGCTGCTAGTGGGACAATTATGAGTGTTAGTAATTATGCAAGTTCTTCATTAGAAGAAATTGCAAATGCAGTACCTGGTGCGCCACAATGGTTTCAATTGTATCTTAGCAAAGACGATTCGTTTAATCGGTCTTTGGTCAAAAAAGCAGAAGATTTAGGATTTCGTGCAATCATATTGACTGTGGATGCGCCAGTTGGAGGCAGACGTGTTCGTGATATAAGAAATGATTTTAAATTCCCATTGCCAAATGTTGCACAAAAAAGTGGCCCAACAAAAGGGCAGGGTATTGGAAAAATATTTGCTGCCGCACAAAACAGGCTGACGCCATATGATGTGATGCGTGTAAAGCATATGACTGATTTGCCTGTTATTGTCAAAGGGATACAACATCCAGATGATGCAGAAATTGCAATTGCTGCGGGTGCAGATGCAATATGGGTTTCTAATCATGGTGGACGTCAACTGGACGGTGCACCCGCATCCATAGAAGTATTATCGGATGTCGCAAAGCGTGTAAATAAACGTGTACCAATTATTTTTGATAGTGGTATAAGACGCGGTCAGCATATCTTCAAAGCAATTGCCAGCGGTGCAGATGTTGTTGCAATTGGGCGGCCTGTTATTTATGGGTTGGCATTAGGTGGATGGCGTGGTGTTGTATCAGTCTTCGATTATTTAAAACAAGATTTACGCAGGGTAATGACATTGGCTGGCACGCAGACAATTGAAGATATAAAAAATGCAAAATTATATATGCCGAAATGCGAATGTGATAAAAACTTGCATTTGACAGAAAAAAAGCTATAATTACCCCCGTTCTGATAAAGAAATCAGTTCTGGATGCGTAGCTCAGTTGGTAGAGCAACTGACTCTTAATCAGTGGGTCCAGGGTTCGAGTCCCTGCGCGTCCACCAAAAATACAACGACCACGGATGTGGTCGTTTTATTTTTGAAATGACAAGCGGACGAGAACCCGTAACAGGGTTCGGAACGTTAGTTGGTGAAAACAAGTGGAACGCCGTTTGAACCTTACGTAGTGAAAGGGGCCCATCGTGGCAACGTGCCACAGATGGGAATATACAGTCCCAAGCTGAGTCCACCAAAAATACAACGACCACGGATGTGGTCGTTTTTTATTTTTTACGAATCGTTTTCAAGGGGTGTTTTCCTAAGGGATTCATACCTATGCAAATATTTAAATAACACTGATAGAATTAAATTGTCGACATGAAACTTTGAACCTAAAAAAAATTAAAAGGAGAAAAAATGAAAAAAATAGCAGTTTCAGCATTAGCTGTGTTGATGGCATGTCCTGCATTTGCTGGTATCAATCATCCAGATCAGGGCAGTTCTTGGAAAATGTGGGGGATGGACTCATATGTCGGTTTAAGAGGTGGCTTAAGCTATACTAACTTGAATTATAAATACGATGGCAATAAAGAATCTATTGATGATTGGATTTTCCAGGGTCGTGCAGCACTTGGTTTAGAAGTTTGTGATACTGTTCGTTCAGAAATGGAATGGTCTTATTATGGCAAAACTTCTGACAAGGCAAATTTTGGCGCAGCAGGCAATATAGACGTTCAGGCAAAATTACAGACATTGTTGTGGAACAACTATATGGAATTTGGCAATTATCAAATGATTCGTCCGTTTGCAGGTCTTGGTGTCGGTATGGCGTTCGCAGATGTTAGACGCGAAGGCGTATTGGTTCCACACCACAGCGAAAGCAAAACACGCGTTTCTGCAATGGCAACAATGGGTATGACATTTGATATGGAACGATTCGCAGTTGATGTTGCTGCTCGTTATACATATGTTGATATCCAATCAGGATTACATAACTTTGGTGGCGATGTCGGTATCAGATTTATGTTCTAAAAAAATGCCCCAAACGGGGCATTTTTTTTTATACTAATTTTGCAAGTGCAAGTTTATTTAAAAATCCTGTTTCAATTGCACTTAGCAGTGAATTGATACCTTCGTTCATATCGTCATCATTTTGTAACTTTTCCAATAATGAAATAATGTTTTCACATAATTTTACTAAATCAGTATGTACAAATTTTGCATTTAATAAATCTGGTTTAAATGCAGATTTTTTATCTTCGGCCATAAAATAGGTTTCTGCGATTTCATCAACCCATGTATCAATGTCTTCGTTCAGTCTGTCAAATAACAAGTGTTTAGAATAATTATCTGTGGACCAATGATTTATTTTGCAACTGTATTTAAATGCAATTAAATGTTGTATCAGTTCGTACATGTTTCTCTCCTTTTTGTTGTGTACGAAAATACCGTATCAAAATATGTATTTTTGTTTTATAGGATTGAATTCAAAAAAATACTCTATACGTTGTGTTTCTTGGGATTCCTAGGGAATCAAACCTGCGGAAAATTTTAATAAAGTGTAATATAGTTAATTTGTATCCATAACAAAACAAAGGAGAAATTAAATGTCTAGTTTAATGAAAAAAACATGTGTTTTTGCATCCGTTTTGGGCGCAGCAACAATGTTGGCAGGGTGCTCTGGTTGTCCAGAAAAAAGACATCATGTAAAGCATATGCACAAAGCGCAATATGTTCAGCCTGTTGAAATGATTGAATCTGATACAATTGTTGTTTATCAGACATATGAAAAAGCTGATGTAAACAGTTTATATGCAAAAATGTACACCCACAGCAGTCATGGTGGTGAATCAAAAATGGGACATATCAAATTTCATGAAACAGATAATGGTCTGAAAATGGAAGTTGATTTGAAAGACCTGCGCGCCGGTGTGCCTTATACAATTAAACTGTATCAATGCAGTTCTTGCTATAATGATGCAAAATGCTGTCATAATTCCAAGGCAATGGATATAAAAATGCCAATGTTGGAAACAGGGGTCAGTGGTAAATTACATCAGACATATATGATTCAAGGCCTTAGTGCAGCACAGTTGAACGGTGCAAATATCTATCTGGAACGTGATGGTGGATATAAAGCAGGCTGGGGTAAATTGGAAAAATAATTTTACTATACGCATGATGAAGAGCCCCGTGAAATATCGGGGCGTTTTTTAATGTTGCTTTAAGAAAATATTCTTATATTCTATACTTTATTCGGAAAGGTATATAATGCGTAAGTTTATATTTTCTTTGCTGATATTACTATCTTGTACAACAAACGCATTTTGTGTTGATGAATGTAGTGGTGATTGGTGTTTTGATGTTACAGGTGGTAGTTATGAGATAAACAATGATGTTTTTATCCCAGATAGTGTAAATGTTACATCTGTCGAATTGGTTGTAACTGAATCTGTTTATGTCAAAAATAACGGAAATATTGATGCTAGTAAAATTTCTGTCTGTCCACGGTGTAAAATTTACATTGAAAATAATGGAGTTATAAATTCTGATTTTGTTTTAGGTGATGATGCACAAATTATTCAAGTAGTGTCTGGTTTGAATAATATGAGTGTCGTAAATTTTGGTACAGATTATACAGTAACTGTACAAAATACTGATGAAACCTTGTCTTTGGCAGATGTTGTTGATTTTGCATCAAAGGCGACCAAGGTTAGGTTAGAAAATGTTCGTTTGGAAATAGATAGAATTCCAAAAAATAAATCAAAAGTTGTTGAATTAGGAACAAATGTTGTGTTCGTTATAAAAGATGTCACAGATATATATGATGCAACAATATTAGAAAATGTGATTTTTAATGGTAACGGCGCGCGTTTTGAATCAAGTGTTGCAGAAGATGCAATGTATTCAAATGTTGGACATTTGAATATTGATGGTACATTGGTTATAGAACATGTGCGTGAAACAGAATACGAAGAAATTGTCGGTGGCGACAAAGGGGATTTTATTGAATCTGTTTTGGCTGATAATGATAAGTTAAAAGATAAATTAGATTCAAGTCAGGGGATAAAAGATTTTAATAGTATTTTGTCTAAAACAGCATTATTTAATTCGGACGTCTTATATAATATTTTGCGTGTAATAACTGTTATGGATACAGTTGATTTTAATTCAAATACACAAAGTGGAATCGGGGCATCTGTGTTTGGGATTCTAGCTGATAATTTCTATGTGCGTGGTGCAGATATAAATGCGATTTCTGTTATAAAAGATAATTTTAACTTATCGTTATCACTAAAGGCTGGTCAGATATTATATTCTTCTGACCTAGAAGATTTTGATGGATATTTTTACGGATTAAATTTGTCTGGTAATTATGGGTTTAAAAATGATTTGTTTTTGCGTGTCGGTTTTGGCGTTATGAATACTGTCTTTGATATAGATAAGGTTTGGTATAACAATAAGATTATTAAAGAACCGGACGCGTTATCTGGTTACTTGGTCGCAGATTTTGGTAAACGTTTTGTTCTGGGCGATTCGTTCTTTGTATCTCCATTTGTTGGTGTTGTATCTGAATTATATGATGTGGCAGGGAATTCTTATTCGGAATATAACGGACGCATTGGCGTAAGTGCAGACTATAAATATGCAATATCAGATTTAGAATATAGATATGGTGTCTCTACAACTGTTGATACAAATGGGTTTATATCATTGGCAGGCGATGTTGGTTTTGTATTGCCATTGGATATGATAAGTGGAAATTTAAAACTGACCGTTGTACGTATGTTGGATACATTCTCGTACAAGGCCAGTGTTGATGCAAAATTATTATTCTAGATTATTCTGAAAGTTTACCACGCAGTGATGCTTTGTTCGCGGCTGTGATAGTGATGTTTGCCAAGATTGGGGCAGGGGTATCATCAGACAGCTTTTCAACAACGCATTGCTGCATATAAGGTGTACGATAAATCAGGTGTTTGCCTGTTTTATCTGGGCCTTCTAGTAAACATTCCATTGTTTTATCAATGCAATTCAGATTGAATTCGCGTTGAACTTCATTTAGATATGTGTCCAGTTTGGCAAGTCTTGCAGCCTTGATGTTTTCTGGAATTTGGTCTGGCATCAGTGCCGCCGCAGTATGTGGACGTGGTGAATATTTAAATGAATAAGAATTGATGTATTTTATATCTTCTGCGATTCGCATTGTTTGTTCAAAGTCTTCGTCTGTTTCACCAGGGAATCCAACGATAAAGTCAGACGATATTTGTATGTCTGGACGTGCGATTCGCAATTTGCGAATAATATCTGTGTACAGTTCCAAAGAATATGGACGATTCATACGCGTCAAAACATTTTGCGAGCCACTTTGAATCGGCATATTTAAAAATGGTAATAGCTTTGGTTCAATCGCAAACATTTCAATCAAGTCATCTGTCATTTCTGTTGGATAACTGGATGTGAATCTGATGCGTTTTACCGATTCGATTTTTGCGGCCTCGCGAATTAAATCAGAAAGGCGGTATGTAGTACCATTTTCGTCTGTGTATTTATATCCGTTTACATTTTGACCCAGGAAACATATTTCAACTGCGCCTGTGTTTGCAGCATGAATTGTATCACGAACGCAATCATCAAACTTGCGTGATATTTCACGACCGCGTGTGTATGGAACAATACAGTATGTGCAGACGTGATTACAACCTTCTTGAATTGGAATGTATGCAACAGTTGGTGATTTTTCCATTTGTGGCAATTCATCAAATTTTTCCAAGCCACCCAGGTCAATATTAAATAATTTTGCGTCTGGATTTTCTAAAATTTGTGGCAGTTTATGATAGCTCTGTGGCCCTAGAACAAAATTTAAATCTGGGATTCTGCGGAATGCATCACTGCCCGATTCGCGTGCAACACAACCGACAATACCAAACAGGGCAGATGGCTTTTTTGCGCGTCTGATACGCCCCAGTGCAGAAAATACTTTGTCTGTTGCCTTGGCGCGGACGGCGCATGTGTTTAATATGATTATATCTGCGTCAGAAATATCGTCTGTACGGCACATTCTGCGGTGTTCCAGCATTGCGGCAATTCGCCAACCGTCATATACATTCATCTGACAACCAAAAGTTTGGATAAAGAATTTTTTCATGATTTTTATTTATGCTTTGTGTTGTTATATCTTGTTTGCAGGTGTTTTATTTGTGACCATTTTTTCGCACGCAGAATAAAATTCTTTTTATAACGATCTTCGCGTTCGCGGACTTTTACGCTTGCTTCAAATATTGCCATTTCACGCATCATTCTGATTAAATCATTTAACATCTTGTTTACCTTATTCTGTTTTGAGTCTTATGATATTTTTGCTTGTTGTATCTTTGTTTGACAGTGTTATAACGCGATGTCATATTTTTTGTATGATATTTTCGTGCATTTTGTTCGCTTGATGATAAACCAGATTTAGGAACTATCAGTTCAGCAGGTGGACATGATATTTCTGGAATGCGTTCTAATATTATTTCTTCTGTATGAATTTTTTCAATTTCTGACAGTATTTCTTGGTTCGTGTCGTCCGGTAAATTCTGTGCAATTGGTAATTCAGGTTCAGATAATATTGGTTTAGGTAAATTTTCTTGTGTTCCTGGAATAAATATTACCTTTTCCTTGATGTGGTTATCAGTCCGAAATTTTTCAATTTCAGACAGTAACTCTTGTTTCATATCATCCACTAATTTATGCGCAAAGATAATTATCATTTCTTATTTTCGTCTTGTCCGAGAATCGCGCAACTGTTTCATACGTGCCTTGGTTGTTTTTGCAATCATTTGTTTGTAATTTTGTTTGTGTGATACTTCGTTGTCTTGGATTTCAACTGTGCCATATACAACACCACTTACATGATTGTTTTCAACGATTCTGATAACTTTTGTCATTGTTTTATCCTTTTTGTTTTTATGCTAATTTTTTACGTAATAGTTCATTTACAACGGCTGGGTTTGCAGTGCCAGATGTTGCTTTCATTACATTACCAACAAAGAATCCCAGCAACCCAACTTTGCCAGATTTATACTGTTCAACCTGTGATGGATTTGCAGCGATTACATCGTCAATTATTTTTTCAATTGCGCCAGTATCTGTCATTTGCTTCATGCCGAATTTATCAGCGATTTCACGTGGTGTGCCGCTTTCGCCGTCCAGCATTTTGATAAAGATTTCTTTGGCTTGTTTTCCGTTGATTGTATTTTCAGAAATCATTTCTATCAGTTCTGATAAATCAGATGGTGTAATGATACGCATTTCATCAACAATACCGGATTTTTCGTTCTTTTCATCCCAGTTTTCAGGGTGTGCAAACAGTTCACTTATCATCCAGTTTGCAATTGATTTTGCATGTTTTGCATTGCCGTTTACTGCTGTGTCAAACCAACGCGATACATCAACTGTTTCGGTCAGACGGGCAGCGTCATATTCAGACAGCCCGAATTCCGCCGTATAGCGGGCGCGTGTCGCAGATGGTAATTCTGGCATTGTGCTGCGGATGCGTTCGATTTGTTCGTCAGAAATTTCAATTGGCAATAAGTCTGGGTCTGGGAAATAACGATAATCCAGCGCGTCTTCTTTTGAACGCATTACAGATGTTGTGCCTTCGCCTTGATTGTATCTCATTGTATCTTGTGTGACAGTGCCACCATTTTCATAAGCTTCGATTTGGCGGCGTGCTTCGTATTCAATTGCAGTTTTGATAAATTTGAAAGATACCATATTTTTTGTTTCTGTGCGTGTACGGAATTCTGTTGAACCGGCTGGTCGTACAGATACATTTACGTCTGCACGCATTGAACCTTCTTCCATGTTTGCTTTGGATACACCAAGTGCGCGTGCTATTTCGCGAATTTCACGCAGGTATCTTTCTGCTTCGTCTGGGGAAGAAATATAAGAATTGTTTTCTGGATTCTTTGTATCCAAGAAAGTTACTATTTCTAATAATGCAACGCCCGTACGATTATAGTCAGCAAAGGATTTAGTTGGGTGTACATCATGCTTTAATTTTCCTGCGTCTTGTTCCAGATGTGCGCGTTCAATGAAAATCTTTTTAGGATTACCATCATCACCCATAATTTCAATCCAACCGCGACCAACAACAGGTGGTTCGTCCGCAGGTTGTGAAATTTGATAACCTTGGGGCAGGTCAGGGTAGAAATATTGTTTGCGTGCAAAACGACTGTGACGTGAAATTTCTGCGTTTATACCCAAACCAAATTTAATTGCCTGTTCAACACAGTATTCGTTTAATACCGGTAACATACCTGGCATTGCAACGTCAACCATTGATACTTGGGTGTTCGGGGATACGGTTGGGTTATAGTCAGCAGACGCACCGCTGAATAATTTTGAATTAGATAACACTTCTATATGTGTTTCCAGTCCAATTACAACTTCCCAATCGCCTGTTTTGCCTTTTATCGTAAACATTTTTTCTTTTTCCCTTGCTTTTTTGTTTTTTGTGTCTTATTATTTGTCCCGCGTTGGCTAGGTAGCTCAGTTGGTAGAGCAAGGGACTGAAAATCCCTGTGTCGGCGGTTCGATTCCGTCCCTAGCCACCATCATCTCCTTTCTTTCGACCATCGCGGTCGATTTTTTTATACCCAAAGAGATGGTGCGTTTATTCATTTTTTTATTTCCCCATAATTGTTGTTGGGCGGTTGTCAATGTTTGCAGATGCTTCAATATGTTTCGCCAATTGTAAAACCTGCATATCTGCAAAGCGTGGACCGACAACTTGCATTCCCAATGGCAGACCGTTTTGTGCCAATCCACATGGAACGCTGCATGCAGGAATGCCTGCCAAATTCATTGCAACTGTGAATAAATCCAATGCATAGAATTCCAATGGTGATAATGAAGAATCTAGTGGCATTGCAGTGCCTGCAGATGATGGGCATACGATTAAATCGCATTGTTCAAATGCAGAATTAAAGCTGTCTGCAATCATACGGCGTACGCGTGCAGCCTGCATGAAATATACATCGTATGATTCGCTGGACAGTACCGCAGTACCAATAATCATACGGCGTTGTACTTCGTCGCCAAAGCCAGCAGCGCGTGTTTTCTTGAATGTGTCATAGATATCTTTGCCTTCTACGCGCAGACCATAACGCATACCGTCATAACGCGCCAAGTTTGATGATGCTTCGGCAGGCGCGATGATATAGTATGCAGCCAATGCATCAAGTACATTTGGTATTGAAACTTCGACAATTTCTGCGCCCATTGTTTTTAAATCTGCGATGCGTTTTTCAAACAATGATTTCATATCGCTTGAAATTTCAACATTGTTAAATTCTTTGATAACACCAATGCGTAATTTTTTACCTTCACCCAAGATTGGTTTTAATGGTTCATTACATGTAAAACCGTTCTTGGCGCTGGTTGAATCTTTTGGATCGTGACCTGCCATACATGATAACATCAATGCAGCATCATCAACTGTGCGTGTAACAGGACCAGGTGTGTCCAAAGAAGATGCAAATGCAACGCAACCCCAACGTGAACACAGACCGTAAGTAGGCTTCATACCAACCATACCTGTTATTGCAGCAGGGAAGCGAATCGAGCCACCTGTATCTGTTCCAGTTGCGCACAATGCCAGACCGCCAGCAACCGCAGATGTGGAACCACCAGAAGAACCGCCAGCTGTTAAATTCTTTTCCATTTGCCATGGGTTTACAGGTGCACCAAAGTAACTGGTCTTGCTGAAAGTACCCATTGCAAATTCGTCCAAGTTTGCTTTTCCTAACAAAACTGTACCGGCATTGATTAAATTCTGTGAAACAGTTGATTCATATTCTGGAACAAAGTTTTCTAGCATACGTGATGCAGCAGTTGTACGAATACCACGTGTTGCAAACAAGTCTTTCATTGCCAATGGAATTCCGTCCAGTGGTAATGCGTTGCCTGCTGCGCGTCTGGCATCAGATGCAGCTGCGTCTGCCATGGCGCGTTCTGGTGTAACGGTTATATAGCAATTTAAATCGGTACCGTATTGTTCAATGCGATTTAAATATGCGCGTGTCAGTTCAACCGCTGTGATTTCGCCACTGTTTAATTTTTTTAATGCTTCAACTATTGTCAGGTTTATCATTTTCTTTTTCCATAGTGTTGTGGGAACAGTATTGCACCCAGTGTTTCTTTTATAAATGAGTCTTGGCATTTGCCAGCGCGCAGGTTGCGTGCACAACATTTTGCTTTTGCTAAATCTTCGTTTTTGCATTTTGCGCATTGTGGCTTATCGTTTGGGTAAAACATTCCAGATATTTCCAAAGTGCCATAATCTTTACGGTTCTTTTTAAATGAATCAAAGTCTGCAGTATATGTATATTTTGCATTGAATGATTTTATGCATGCTGTTTTTGCAGGGCTATTTTTTTTAAGAGTGTTTATTAAATTGATTGCTTGTATTTGTGTGATGTTGCCCAGTTTGATTGTTTCTGGAATTTCACCATATGGTTCAAATACTACAAATTGTACAGGTATTTTCTTTGCCATATTTTATCCTTGTTTATTTCTGTTTTTCATTTGCATATATTTGTGGGAATAATACGGCGCCCACAGTTCTGCGTACATATTCATCTTGGCATTTGCCACATTGCAAATTATAAAAACAACGTTTTGATTTATCTAGCCTTGATTGGGTGTATACTTGTTTTCCCTTTGCTGGTTGGCAGATTGTTTTTTCCATGTTTGCCATACCAAACAGTTTTAATTCACTGTATATACTGGCAACACTTGCTGAATTATGTGCGTTAATTGTTAGTTCGCTGTTAAAGTAAGATTTGATACATGTGGATAACTTCATATCTGTATTTTTTATCAAGTCCAATAACCGAATTGCATCATCAGTTGATATTTTTATATCTAAATCGGTTAAATACGGAACAATGATTTTTACTTTTGTATCTTTCATATTTAGTCGCCTTCCATAACCTTTGGTACTGCAAAATATCCACGTGATACGCCAGCATTATCTGGTGTGTTGGCCAAAACCAAGTCACGAATATTGCCGTCTGTTACAACGTCTGCACGCTGTGGCAGTTTGTGTTCAGATGGGTTTAATAACGGCTGAACCCCTGTGGTGTCAATTTGTTGTAATTTGTCCAGCCATTCAACGACCGAATCAATATTCATTTCGGCCAGTTTTTCATCAGATATTTCAATTTTGATTAAATCTGCGAATTTTTGTAATTGTTGCTTGCTAAATGCCATTTTCAATCCTATATTTGTAAAGTAAAGGAATTATACAATGATTTTGCCAGATTTCAAGGGTTTTCCACGCGCAGGGCGTATAATAGGTGTTGACTGGGGGTTGTCCAGAATTGGGGTTGCTGTATCTGACCCAAGTCGCGATTTTGTTTTTGTGCGACCTGTGGTGAATGTGGCGCGTGGCGCAGGTAATCATGCTGATGTTGTTGCGCAAATCGCCAAGGAAGAAGGGGTAACAGGCATTGTCGTTGGTTTTCCTATTAGAAGTGATGGAACAGAATCAGAAACAACAAAAATGGTACGTGATTTTGTAAATAAACTGGAAACTAAAACAGATTTGCCGATTTGTATGATAGAAGAAAATTTAACATCAGTTGAGGCCCAAGAATCTATGGGGCGGGTTAGGGTTCGTGATATAAAACAAAAACTGGATTCTGAATCTGCGCGTGTAATCTTGGAAAATGCAATCGCAATAATAAAACGGGCATAATGCCCGTTTTTTAATCTTCGTCTTTGTCTGGGATGTTTCCATCTGCAGACAGCAGTACCGCAACCCATCTTGTTGAATCAAACTGGGCGCATATGATGTAGGTTGCAACCAATAATGGAACGCTGAAAAACATTCCTGCAACACCCCAAATCATTCCCCAAAATACCAAGTTTATTAAAATTGCTAATGTTGATATGTTTAATGTTTTTCCTGTCAATTTTGGTTCAATTATATTGCCAAGTAAGATTTGTATGCCGATTAAACCTGCGGCTGTCAGGATGGGTTGTTGTAATGTTGGTGCAGTAACCAGTGTGTACAATATCGGCAAACCACATGCAATTATTGCGCCGATTGTTGGAATATAATTCGCAATAAATACAATAAACGCCCAGACTCCCGCAAATTCAACACCAATCATGTTTAACCATACAAATGATGCAATTCCAGTTATGGCAGAAATCATAGTTTTTACGAACAGATACTTTTTCATATTGTAATCAATGCTGTCCAAGATATAGCGTGATTTTTTAGACTGACGTTTACTGGTAAATAATGCAGAAAATTTCTTGTTAAAAGTACTTTGTTCAACAAACATAAACATCATATATACCAGTACCATACCCATGGATGTTGCAATAGATGCAATAGATGCACCAATGTTTGCAGCAATTTGACTTATGTTAGGTATCATGTTTGCGTCAAATTTAAATCCGATAGAATTAGATAAATATGCGCCAAATTGGGTTAGTTTTTCTTGTAGGTTTGGCAGCATTGAAACCAATTCTGAAAACATAGGTTTAATCTGTGTTATAAACAGGTATATAACAAAACAGACTGTGGCAAGACTGGCGATATTAGAAATCCAGTTAAATATATGCCAATATATTTTTTCTGATTTTGTTTGTGGCGTTTTGAAAGGCAAGACTTTGCGGTAATAGTCTGAAATTGCGTTCATTAAATACCACATAAAAGCAGCTACCAACAAAGGTATTAAAATTGAACGACCAATCCATAGCAAGAATATAAATAATGTGAATATGATTATTCCGTGCATGCTTATTGTCCTTGGGTTGAAATTACTTCTATGTCAGAAATATTTATTTGAACGTTTTGTTGTGTTTTTGGTGCGAAAATATATGCAAATATAAATACTGTTATTAGTACAATATTTATGATTGCCGCAACAGAAGAATATTTTTTTGCCATATTTTTTTCGAATTTTTTTGCGCCGACTTGCAGTACCCATATGCCAAATAATAACGCAAATGAAAATGTAAGTAATACAGCATTAAGTCCTGCAAAGAATGACGATAAAACAGTTATAAATACAAACATAGAAATTGTATTTAATTGTGTTTTTGTCGTCCAGTTTATAAGTTTTGTATACCATTTTGATTTGATTTCTGTTGAGTTTTTTTTCGTTGTTGTTGTGCTTAATAAATAGCCCGGAATCCACAGTGCAGAGAATCCAAATGGAATGCTTAAAATGATTTTCCAAGTTGGTATATTAAAACGATGTATGCAGCGGAATTTAACGTATATGTTGAATATTTCGATGCCGACTAGATATAAAAAATAGAATGCAATTGCTGGTATTAATATTGATGCAAAATCAGATGTTTTTGATTCGATAACCATTAATTTAAATAGCAGATTTTGCTGGTTTGAGAATAGTAAGTATGTTGATACGGAAAATAGTAGAAATATCAATAATGTTTGTGCTGTATGTATTGTGATAAATGATGGAGTGTCCATCTTTATTCTCGGTGCTTTTTTTACTGAAAAATATGTTCCTGCTATAATACTTATTATTATGAAAGCAAACAAAGGTTCTATTGGCAATGTCTGTGTTTCGTCAAAAAATAGTTGACCGGCAAATGGGTATATAAAAGATAGTAATAATATAAAAGCAAAAGAAATAATTGCAAATTTAAAAGGTAGTTTTAATAACCAAGTGGTTAGTGTTGTTTGTTTCATTTTTGTTTTCTCCCTGTTTGAATGTTCTTATTTTATCATAATTTTGCCTTCAGATAAAGTTATAGTGTTTGTTGGTTGTATCATGTTTGTAAAAGCTTGTTGATGACTGATAAATATAAATGTAGTGTTTGGCATAGTTTTTATCGTATCTGCAATTATTTTTTGTGTTTGTATGTCAGCGCCAGAATCCGGTTCGTCTAATATTGCTAGCTTTGGTTGTGTCATAATTAATTGCAATAGCATGATTTTTTTGCGCTCGCCACCGGAAAAACCGACATTCATACTACGGTTTAACCATTCTCGTGGGATGCTTAATTGCTCGGTGGCTTTATTTAGTTTGTCTAAAAATTCGGCCATAGATAAATCGTGTCCTGTATTAAAATGTGTATGTGCGGCACAAGAATGTTTTAAGAAGCTTAATACAGTTAAACCAGGTATTTCTGGTACGTGTTGAGAACCTAGGAATATTCCCATTAACGCACGTGTTGTCGTGTTTTCTTTTGTAATGTCAGAATTATTAAAAATTATTGTGCCAGAATCTGTTGTATACGCTGGGTTTCCTGCGATTGCGTTTGCAAGAGTTGATTTGCCAGAACCGTTGTGGCCCGCTAATAATACGCGTTCGCCAGCATTTATATTTATATTGATGTCATGCAGTAATTTTTGTTTTGATTCTGATAAAGATATATTTAAATTTTTTATTTCTAACATATTTAATCCTTTGACAATGCCATTTGGATAAGTTGTTTTGATTCAACTAAAAATTCCATAGGTAAACGTGATAGTACAGGTGTTGCGGCTGCGCCAATAATAAGTGCGATTGCAGTATCTGTTTCAATTCCCGCCATATTAAGATAATTTAAAGTTGTAATATCAATTGTTCCTGTGGTCGCTTCGTGCGATTGTTGATTGTTTGTGCCGTTGTGTATAATACGAGGCAGGGTGTTTGCAATGGCAGTATCATCGATTAAACGGCTGTCGCATTTTGATGCATTTTTACAATTGTTGCCAGAGAAAGAAACAAGGCTTCGGAAAGTTTGTTCTGATATGTCGCTTGCAACACCGTATGATACAATGTTTGATGTTGTGTGATCGCCAATATGAATCATTTTTGTTCCTGTGTCGGCCATCTGGGCACCACGTGTAAGTGATAGTGAGTAAAAGTCGCTATACGCATTGTTTCCGCGTAAAATTGTTGATGGGTATTTCCATGTTAGGGCAGAGCCAACTTCTATCTGGGTCCATAATAATTTTGCATTGTTGTCGCATCTGCCACGCTTGGTTACAAAGTTTAATATGCCACCTGTATTTTTTTTGCCGTCAAAATTACCGGCAAACCAGTTTTGGACAGTTGCGTATTTTACGGTTGCGTTATCGTGAACGATGATTTCAACAACGCCGCTGTGTAATTGGTGGCGGGTTCTGCGTGGTGCGCTGCAGCCTTCCATGTATGTTACTTCTGCACCAGTATCTGCGATAATAAGTGTTCGTTCAAATTGTCCAATTTTAGCGGTTTCAATTCTGAAAAAACTGGCCAAGTCAATTGGACATTTTGTGTGTGGTGGAATGTATACAAATGTGCCATCAGAAAACACACAAGCGTTTAATGCTGCAAAAAAGTTGTCTGATTGTGGAACGACTGTGCCTAGATATTTTTTTATTAAATCAGGATGTTGAATTACGGCGTCAGAAAAAGACATAAATATTATGCCTTGTTTTTCTAGCTCTGCGGTATATGAAGTGTGAACAGAACGACTGTCTATAACAGTGTCTGTTGCCATTCCCATAAGTGCTTTTTTTTCGTTTTCTGGCAGGCCCATTTTGTCATAGATTTTACCAAGGTCGGAATTATCAATATCTTTTACTTCGTTGTAATAATCAAGATTGTCATAATCAATTGGTGAATATTGTATGTTGCCCCAGTGTGGCTCAGACATTTGTTTCCATGTGTTATATGCGTCTAACCGCCATTGTAACAGCCAATCAGGTTCGTTTCGTTTAGCTGATATTTCACGGATAAGATTTTCGGACAGTTTTGCCATTTATTGATTGGATTGTGTTGCTAGTTGTTTTGCTTGTGCAAAGAATGTTAAAGATTGTCCCAACAGTCCGTCTGTAAATGTGTTTGCAAGTAAGCCATCTGGTTCTGTCGTTGTCAGATGGTGCAAGAAATTATCTGCGCGACGCATATAGTTGTCAATATTGCGAGCAATTTCAGAATCTAGTTTGATACTGCGTCTCAGTTTTTCAAGTGCAAATGGGTTTTTTGCATATTCATCCATAATTCCACCCAGTGCGCGCCATAATGGATGTTCTGGTGTGTTGCGTGGCATAATATCAATGGCTGCCATAATTGGTATCAAGTTTTGTAGCAAGTCTTGATAAATCATTTCTGCGTTTTCTGCAATTGCGTTTGTTGCGTATTTGTTTTTTAGAATAGATTGCATTTTTACAATCAGGTTGTATTGATGTTCTAGTGTTTTTGTAATGCTGGTCATGCGGGTGTTCATTTTATAAACGTAAAAACCGATACTGGCAACAAGGATTAATGTTATACCAAAAATGATGTAAATTATAATGTTTTGCATGTTTTTTATCCTTATTAATTTTGTATTGTCTTGAACAGTATAACATCTTTTTGCGATTCGTGCGATTTTATCTTGTAATAATTTTATTTGGTTGTTTTTAGGTCTTGCACAGATTCGGTCAAATTGTTATAATATAATAAAATATTTAGGGAAAGGAAGTTTTGATATGTTTCGTAATATATTGATTTTTGCTATGTTTGCAAC
>JAZRAD010000095.1:0-7457 GCA_045634405.1 Candidatus Enterousia sp. | reverse complement strand
TGTTTCCCACCAATCAAATAAAATAAATTATAATAATTCATCTACCCGCGGTGCCGGCAACTCATGTAGCGTCTGGACACTACGGTTTCGGGTTCGTGCGTATCTAACTCATTCTAATTTATTTTATACGCTAATCACGAGTTGGGGGTGGTGGCAAGGGCGGTGTTGTATGAATTTTTATTTTCTATAAATAAACTCTTGATTTTGATTTCATTTATTATATAATCATTGGGCTTTGATTTTGTTGCGGGCATAGTACAAAGGCTAGTATGCAAGCCTTCCAAGCTTGAAATGCGGGTTCGATTCCCGCTGCCCGCACCAAGGATTGGGCGTGCGCCGGAGTTGGAGAGCCGGGGCAGACTGTAAATCTGTTGGCTTAAGCCTGAGCTGGTTCGAATCCAGCCACTCCCACCAGAAACACAAACCGACCTTTATGGTCGGTTTTTGTTTTTGGTTATGGGTGGCTGAGATGAGAACCACTGGTTCGAGCCGCAGGCGAAAGGGGCCCATAGAGCGTAAGCGAATATGGGAATTACAATCCAGCCACTCCCACCAGAAACACAAACCGACCTTTATGGTCGGTTTTTGTTTTTGTTTCTGTGGACGTGGCTTATGGATTAGAAACATGTTCGACAACAAGTAGATTTTGCGAGTAAAGCGAAGCAAAATCGTTAGTAATGGTCTTTGGGACATTTCATCATAAATAATCAAATTTGCAATTTATTATAATTGTATTATAATCTAAACAGAATCAAAGAGATTGGGTTCGGGGCAGTTGTAAGTCTATGTTTACCCGGTGCGTTTGGCATCGTTATTTTGATATAAGTGTGTTCTCGCACCGTTATGTCCCCGACCGTCAATTTCTTGACGGTTATCTTTTTCAAAAAAGGGATAGAAATGTTTCGTAAACATAATACTGATTATAAAATATTAGCAAAATCGAAATTTTTTAATAAAAAGTGGTATTTGAAAACATATCCAGATGTCGCAGCATCAAAAATGAATCCAATTGACCATTATTTGACATATGGTTGGAAAGAGGGCAGGAACCCATCTGCTTTTTTTGATACCAATGCCTATTTGCGCGATAATATAGACGTAAAACAAGCAGAAATGAATCCTTTGTTGCATTATGAAAAACATGGTCATTTCGAAGGGCGTAATATACAAGGTGATACAGTTAATACGATGAGTTATGATGTTGGAGTATTAAAAAAAATAGCAAATTTTTTAAATAGAAAATTTGCAAAATTGTTATTTTATAAAAAGATTAAAAAAAATCAAAATGAACGTATTTTGGTTGTTTTGCATTTGTATTATATGAATTCTTGGGATGAGATTCGTTTGTATTTAGCTAATTTAGAGTCATACAATTATGACTTGATAGTGACTTATGTCGATGGTCATTATAATACAAGCGTCTTGGAAAAAATTAAAAAATTTAAAAGTAAGACAATTTTTTTAAAGTATCCTAACAAGGGGTTTGATATTGGTGCTTTTATAGACGTTATAGGTAAAATAGATATTTCTATGTATGATGTTGTGTTTAAAATACATAGCAAGGGTATCAGTCGTAAATATTTGTATATCTATAATCAAATTTTTAAATATAAAGATTGGTTTTATAATTTATATGATGGAATCTTGGGCGCTTTTGCTGTTCATAAGGTGATTGACGTTTTTGCAACAGATAAAAAAGTAGGGTTGGTTGCCAGTAAAAATTTAATTGTGCATGACCCAAAGCATAAACAGTTTTTTACAAAACAAGTTGCAGATAAATATAAATTAAAAATTAAAGATAATTATCAATATGTTGCCGGCAGCTGCTTTGTGATAAGAACACAATGTCTTGAAAAGATAAAAAAATTAAATTTAACAATAGATTCTTTTGCAGATACAAAAAGAGGAGAGTTTTCATTGGCGCACGCAATGGAAAGACTGGTGTGTGCGGCGGTTGAAACAATAGGATTAAATTTTTATGGTATTCCTGTTGCGCATAATTTATATGAAAAAGAATTAGAAGATGCACAAAAAACATCCGCAATAAGATTGCTAGATGATGATAGAATAAATTTAGATTATGAATTTTTCTATAAGGTGTTAGAGAGTCGAAAAATAAAAAATTATTTTATAAAAGAAATTGCATTAAAAGATATAAATCGATTCTGGAAAGGTAATGTGTTAAAATTAAACGAATGTGCACCATATGCTTATCTTGGTGGTGCAAAAAAAGAGTACGTAGATTATTGTGAAGAAAACAAACAAATATATGGTTGGGAAATGTTTGTTGATAGATTTGATGCCTTGCTAAACAACATGGAACAAAACGGATACAATCCAAAAAGTATGCCTGTATTAGATGCCAAAGATAACATCATAATGGATGGACAACATAGAAGCTGTTATTTGCTGAAAAAGTTTGGCCCAGAACATAAGATACAAGCGCTGTTTTTAGAATTTGAATAAAACACCCCGTTTGGGGTGTTTTTGTTTTTGTGTTTTTAGATTGAAATTTTTATAAAAATATTCTATTTATATATATAATTATCAATTATTGATAAGGGTTTATATATTGGGGTGTGTCATGGCTGTAATTAGTGTTATTGTTCCTGTTTATAATGTAGAAAAGTATTTGTCAAGATGTTTAGATTCTATAATTAATCAGACGTTTTCTGATTTGGAAATTATATGTATAAATGATGGCAGTACTGATAATTCTAGTCGTATATTGGATGACTATGCAAAGAAAGACAAACGTATCAAGGTAATATCTAAGGCGAATGGTGGACTGTCTGATGCGCGTAATACGGGCTTGAAATATGTGTCTGGACAATATGTAAGTTTTATCGATTCAGACGATTGGATTGATGTTGAATATTATGAACATTTAATGTATTTGTTAGAATATAATAATGCAGATATTGCCGTTGCAGGGATGCGTAAAGTGCGTAATGGAAAGTTTTCAGAAAATACTAATTCAAATTTTGTTACAGATGATTTTATAGAGAAAATTGAGAATTTACCAAATGGAAGCGTTTGCGATAAATTGTTTAAAGTTAGTTTGTTTGAAAATATTGAATTTCCGATTGGTAGATTTTATGAAGATAATATTGTTTTAGTAAAAGTTATGCATAAATCAAATGTAGTAGCGTTTTCAAATTTTGTATCATACTATTATTTTCTGAATCAATCGAGTATTTGTAATACAAAAAACGATACGGTAGTAAAGAAGCGGGAAGAAGATAGATTATTCTTTTTGCAGGAAATTTTATCTTTTGTAAAAGAACAAAATTGTCAAAATATTGGAAAAATAAAAGATTTTTTATGCAGGACTGTGGTTGGAGGGTTTCTTGCAAAAAAATCAAAGTATTATAAGTGTGCAAAGAAGGCACTTGGTATATCTTATGTTTATAAAGTAAAAATAAAGCGTTTGTTTAAGAAAATTTATAAAAAGAAACCTAAACAAAAAAGTCTACAACCTTGTATTATCGGAGATTATTCTTATTATGGTCATAATTTAAGTGTTTTTAATAAATTGTCTCATATTGGTCGTTATTGCTCTATTGGAAAAAATGTACAAATAGGTACTTCTTCTCATTTTATAAACACGTTAACAACGTCACCTGTTGTTGTACCAAACAGTCGTTTTAAGGGCTTTCCTGAATGTGCAAATCAAGATTGGATTGATTACTATAATGATTTCTTTTCTGTTTCGCCGTTGATTCATCAAAAACCTGTATCTATTGGTAATGATGTCTGGATTGGTAATAATGCAATAATCATGGATGGTGTCAGAATTGGACATGGGGCGATTGTTGGTGCGGGTGCTGTTGTTACGCATGATGTTCCTGCATATGCAATAGTTGCTGGTTGTCCTGCAAAGGTGCTTAAATATAGATTTGATTCTAAAACAATAGATAAATTATTAAAATTAAAGTGGTGGTATTTGTTGCCAGATGTTGTTGCAAATATGCCTTTTCATGATATAGAAAAATGTATAGGTTATTTTGATAAACAGTAAAAAATAAAGATAAAAAACACCCCCGTTTGGGGTGTTTTTGTTTCTGTGGGTGTGGTTTTATGATATAATAAGTCATTATGGGAACAGTTAATAAACCTGATATTATTAGACAGACGGTCATTATAAACGACGATTATATTCGTAAAAATCGTCGTGCTGATGGCTCTGTGGGGACTATACTGGGGTATGCAGACAATCTTAACAGACGTGTAATTGTCAACAAATATGTTTTTGATAAAAATATAACAGTGATTAGCCCTGATGAAGTACAAAAAATAAAAGATAAAATAAACAGGATTAGCGAACAGACCATAATCGCGCATGAATCACAGCATATTCATAATCACTCAATCGGATATCACTATGTCGCAAATTCAGATAATATTTATGAATGTATGATGTTGTCTTTGGCAGACGAAATGTCCGCGATGTTGGCGGGATATATTCATAAATATAAAAATCTTGATAAGGCGTTGGCGGATGTGTTTAAAAACCTGTCGGGCGCCATACGTCAGGGGTATATCGCAGGGCAATTCCAAAATCACTTTAATTATTTACAAAAATTGTATGGCAAAGATAAAAAAATATATGAACACAAATTTGATTCAAAAAAGATAAATAAAATTCTGAAACATTATTTTACAATTGATGGGGTTCAGGTTATGGATACAATCTCCAAGGAATCTAAACTAAAATTTGGCCAATTTATGGTTGATATAAAATCAGATATAAAAAAGCATATTGATAATCAAATTGCAATGTCAAAAATATCACAAAAAAGTATGTAAAAAAACACCCCAAACGGGGTGTTTTTTTATTTCTTGAATTTTTTGCAGAATTTGGTGCATTGTTTGTCACAATCTTGGCGGCTTGTTTGTGTTTCTTGTTGTTCTGCGTTGTCAGGAATTGTTTCTGTATTTACTGTGTATGCAATGTTTTCTTTCTTTGTGCCAAATGTATCTGTTTGGCTGTGTTCATAAGAAAAACTTTCTTGTGGAATCATAAATGTTTCTGTGCCTTGGGTGCATTTACATAAAAAAGTTTCCACGTTTTCCTTTTTAATAAGTTGTCCATCTTGTTCTGTGGTTGTAACAACACGTCCGTTTTTGACACAATAACCGTCAATTGGTGTTTTTGTGTTATCGCATGCACACAGTGCAAGACACAATGTTAAAAAATATTTTTTCATTTAGTTCTCCTTGTTTGTTTTTTCATAAATTAGCGAATCACATTCGCCGACGCATTTTGCATATGATGCCAAGGGCAGGCGCCGTGCCAATTTATATCCATTGCGTTTGGCAAGTGTTTCTGACGGCGCGTTACCGTCGTCAATATCAAGTGTGATTTTATTAAATCCAAACTTAAATAATTCTGATTCAAGGGCGGATAAAGCTTCGCTCATAAATCCGTTATGGTTTGCAGATTTTGCCAGCCAATATCCGATTTCGCAGGTTGTGTTTTGTATATTAAAAAATCTTATTCGGCCAATTAAATTATCGTTGTGAAATATGTAAAAACACACGCCTTGGTTTTCTGATATTTGTTTTTCGCGCTTGGTCAGATACGCAACAACATCATCTGTGTTCGTCAGTTTTCCAAAGTGGCCTTGCCATGCGGTCAGATAATCACGATTTTGTTCAATAATGCCAAAAATTTTTTCCGCATTTTCTGTGCTTGGTTTCAATACAGATAATGTTAAACGTTCTGTCTTGATTGTTTGAGGAAAGTCAGAAAGCGGTGGCATTTTTAATCTTCAATTATTTCATATTCGTCAATATATGTGCGTTTGACAGATTCTTGTTTCGCAGATTCAAATTCTGCGGGTTTTATAACAGTGTTATCAGATTCAACAGTTACAATGTTTTCTTGGATTGGTGTTGTTTTTGTTTTGATGTTTGCGCCGATTGTTTTGCTGCGATATTTATCACGAAATCTTTCTGGCAGGCGGATGTAATCATCGGGATCAATGCCAATTGTTTCCAGTTCCATCGCAGACGCAGGTGTTATTTCTGTTGGATCTATGCTGTATATCGGTGTTATAAAATTGGTTTGTGCAGGTCTGATTTCAGATGGCGTGCCGGAACCGTTTAATTGCATAATACGTAATGCGCGTTCGTTGGAACCGTTTTGTTTAATTCTGAATATTCCGTCTGTACCGATATAGCCACTGGGGGATAATAAGTATTCTGAATTTGACTTGTTAGAATGTATCATTCCAATTGCAAAATTTGTTGCGTCGTAACCAAATCCTGCCAGACGATTTGGCGCAATACCATAAACCTGTTCATATGTGGTGGCAAATTCTGTGTTTGTCGCAGGCAGGGTTGCGTATTTTGCACCGCTTAACGTATAATCAGATGCGATATCAGAACCATCCCACATGGTTGTGCCATAAAATGCCGCGTCACGCGCACCAACGTTATAGTAACGTAAGAATGATGCCAACGCCTTGGTATCGTCGCCATTACCCAGGAACAATACCCCATCAAACGGTACGTTGCCGACTGTTTCTGTTTTTTCCAGTTTTTCTAACTGGGTGTACAGATTTGATTTTTCAATTGGGGATAATGTTTCATTGGTCAAAACGTCTGATATAACCTGACGGGCGCGGGTGTGTGCGGCTGTGCGGGTGTTGTACATTGATGCAGACAATGCCGCGTTTTTAATCGAATCAGAATCTTTTTCGGTATAGTAAAATATTCCGATAAGTGGCATTTCATACGCGTTGGCGGCAATCTTGGCTGTGCCTGCCATCATACGGCCTGAATTTGTATCAGGTGCAATTATAATGAATCTTTTTATGTCGTCGGACTTGATTTGTTTAACAATTTCTTCAACCCCGTTTGTTGGCATCAGTGCCATAGACATAACGCCATCGCCCACTGCGTTTGCGTCAGATGTCAGTGATAAAACAGGTGTTTCGGATAATTTGTTTTTCTTTATAATATGTGCGTTTTGTGCAAACAATGGCCCAATGATAATATCTGGGTTTGTTGCCAATACTGTTGCTGTGGTATCGTTCATATTTCCATATGTGTCATAAAAAGATACAGATATGTCTGGGATTTTGCGTTCCAGTACCGCCAGTTCAACAGACTGACGTATTGATTTGCCAATTTGGGCGTTGGTGCCAGACAGTGGTAACAGCACTGCAATACGATGATTTATGTCATCTTCGTATGTGCCATATACATTTGATGTTTGTATTTGCTTTAAGTCAGCGGGTGTGCCAATAAATGCGTCGTCTGATACAGACCAATCGCTGTCGCCAACATAATTGCCAACGGTACAACCAGATAAAGCCAAAATAGCCAACAAATATGTAAAAAATTTATTTATATACATTGAAAAATCCATTTTATTTTGTATCATTTTACTATAAAAGGATTCTAAATGCAATCAGGGCTTTATATTGTTGGTACTCCAATTGGAAATT
>JAZRAD010000094.1:0-5825 GCA_045634405.1 Candidatus Enterousia sp. | reverse complement strand
GGCGTAAAAAGGTTTTATACTTTTTTCGTTTGCAAAATACACAAAAAAGACAAATAAAAAGGATTCAGAAAATGGCAGTTATCCAGAAACTTAGAAAATCTTTTGGTAAAAGTTTTTTGCAAACTCCGCTTCCTGATTTAGTTGAAATTCAATACAATTCGTATAAAGAATTCTTGCAGGCAGATGTTGACCCACAATCCCGCAAAAATATGGGATTGCAAAATGTATTCTCTTCTATGTTCCCGATTAAAGATTATGCCGGCATTGCCGACTTGGAATTCGTGGAATATACATTGGATAAACCTGTTTACAATGTAAAAGAATGCATGTTGCGTAACATGACATACTCCAGCAAGCTGAAATTGAAGCTGAGATTGATTTTATGGGACGTCGCAGAAGATGGTAAAAAGACTCTTCGCGATATCAAGGAACAAGAAATATTTATGGGCGAAGTACCACTGATGACAGAACGTGGTAGCTTTATCGCATCTGGTGTTGAACGTGTTATCGTATCTCAGATGCATCGTGCCCAGGGCGTTGTGTTTGCAACAACCAAAGAAGCAAAAGTTGCTGGGAACCCAATTACATATACAGCACGTATTATTCCAGAACATGGTTCTTGGATTGACTTTGAAGAATCCAAGGGCGTTATCTATGTTCGTATCGACCGTCGTCGCAAGGTTCCTGCCACTGTATTGCTGCGTTGCTTGCCAGCTGCCGAAGATGAAAAGAAATGGTTGGCAGAACCACGTAAAACATCTATCCGTGGTATGTCTGATACAGAAATTTTGTCTGTATTCTATAAACGCATTCCATTGTCATTTGATGGCAAATTGTGGACAGGCGAAACATCAAGTTACGAAGGCTTGGATAAATATCGCTTGAACTATGATTTGATAAATCCAAAAGACAAGAAAGTTTTGGCGTCCAAGGGTGATCGTTTGAACGGTAAACGTATGAAAAAGTTATTAGAAGCATCTAAGAACTTTGGCGTTTTACCAGAATCTTTGATTGGTGAATATCTGTTTGACCCAATTATGTCAGGCGACGAAGTTGTAATGCCTGCGGGTACAGAAATTACCGAAGAAGTATTGAACGATTTGGATAAGATGAATGTCAAAGAAATCAGCTTGATTTCTATTGATAACAACACAATCACTGCACATATGCGTAATACATTGTTGGCTGATAAAACAACAAACCGCGAAGAAGCATTGATTGAAATCTATAACATCATCCGCCCAGGTGAACGTCCAACATTAGAAGCTGCAATCAACTTATTTATGCGTCAAGGTTTTGAACCTGCATATTATGATTTGTCTGCGGTTGGTCGTTTCAAGATGAATAAACGTTTAAAAATTGATTCTGGCAAAAAACCAGAAGATGAACGTTTGCTGACAAAGTCAGACTTCTTGGCAGTATTAAAGACATTAACAAATATTATTGACCGCAAAGACACAGTTGATGATATTGATAACTTGTCAAACCGTCGTGTTCGCACAGTTGGCGAATTGTTGGAACAGAATTTCCGTACAGGTATGGTTCGTATTGAACGCTTGGTACGCGAAAGCTTGTCATCTCCAAACATCGCGAATATGCAACCACAAGACGTTATCAATGTAAAACCATTGATGTCATTGGTATCTGAATTCTTGGGTACATCACAGTTGTGTCAGTTTATGGACGCATATAATCCATTGGCAGAATTGGAACACAAACGTTTGATTTCTGCATTGGGACCTGGTGGCTTGAATCGTGAACGTGCAGGTATTGACGTTCGTGACGTTCATCCTACGCACTATGGTCGTTTATGCCCAATTCACACACCAGAAGGTGCAAATATCGGTCTGATTAACCACTTGGCAACATATGCACGTGTAAATCCATATGGCTTTATTGAAACTCCATACTATATTGTTGAAAATGGTCGCGTTACAGACAAAATGGTATATTTGACAGCTGACGAAGAATTAGGTCACAAAATTGCCCAGGGTAACACACCAACAACAAAAGACGGTGTTTTGGCTGATGAAACAGTTACTGCACGTGTTGATGGCGAATTTACAATGGTTGCCAAAGAAGAAATTGACTTAATCGACGTTGAACCACGTCAGGTGGTATCTGTTGCGACAGGTTTGATTCCATTCGTTGAAAACGACGACGCGAACCGTGCGTTGATGGGTTCAAACATGCAACGTCAGGGCGTTCCATTATTACGTGTTCAGGCACCATTGGTCGGAACAGGTATTGAACGCGAAGTTGCACGTGATTCCCGTACAGGTAAGGTTGCAAAACACAGTGGTATTGTTGAATCTGTAGATGCAAACCGTATCGTTGTTAAATGTATGAACAGCCGCAACGTTGTAACAGGTGTTGATATTTATAACTTGGAAAAATTTGAACGTTCCAACAGTGAAACATTGATTCACCAGAAACCATTGGTCAAGGTTGGCGACCGTATTTCTGCGGGTGACATTATCGCAGACGGTTCATCTATGAACTATGGTGATTTGGCGTTGGGTCGCAATGTCTTGGTTGCGTTTATGCCATGGCGTGGATATAACTATGAAGACTCTATCGTTATATCTGAAAAGATTTCACGCGATGACGTATTTACATCTATCAAGATTGTTGAAAAAGAATTCAAGGTTCGTGATACACAATTGGGCCCAGAATCTTTGACACGCGATATTCCAAACGTTGGTGAAGAAGCGTTAAAGAACTTGGACGAATCTGGTATTATCTATGTTGGTGCACGCGTAAAACAAGGCGATATCTTGGTTGGCCGTGTAACACCAAAATCAGAAACATTGTTGACACCAGAAGAAGCATTGTTGCGTAATATCTTTGGCGAAAAAGCATTGAATGTAAAAGATACATCTTTGCGCGTTGGGCCAAACGAAGAAGGTACAGTTATCGGTGTAAACGTCTTGACACGTCATGGTGTTAAAAAAGACGAACGTACACAGATGATTGAACTGCAAAAGATTGAAAAAATCAATAAAGACCGCGAAGAAGAAATCGCTATTATCGAAAAAGGCTTTGCAGATCAGGTATTCCAAATTGCAGAAAATATGGTTATCGAATCTGGCACAGGCAGTGTAAAACCATTTATTGGTAAAAAGCTGACAGGCGAAGTTTTCGAAGGTATTAAATCAACTGATGTTAAAAAATTGGTTGTCAAAAACAAAGAAGCACAGGCCAAGATTGACGAACTGCGTGAACAACATGTTTTGAAATTGAAACTGTTGAACGAAAAAGCCGATGCCGAAGTTGCCAAGGCAACAGAAAGCAATTCTTTGAATGCTGGTGTATTGAAAGAAGTAAAAGTATACATCGCACACAAAATGAAATTGCAGCCTGGTGACAAAATGGCTGGACGTCACGGAAACAAGGGTATTGTATCCAAGGTTGTACCAGTAGAAGATATGCCACATTTGGCAGACGGTACACCGGTTGACATTGTACTGAATCCATTGGGCGTACCATCACGTATGAACATTGGTCAGATTTTGGAAACTCACCTTGGTATGGCTGCTCGCACATTGGGTGCACAGATTGGTGCTGTTTTGGACGAAGTAAAGGCGAAACGTGCTGTAACAGATGACTTGCGTACAATTATGGGCAAGGTTTACGGCAAAGATGTTGCTGAAAAACTGGAAAAGATGACAGACACAGATGTTCGTGCACAGGCTGCATTGTTGCGTGACGGTGTGCCAATGGCAACTCCAACATTTGACGGTGCGACATCCGAAGACATTCGTGATATGTTGAAACTGGCTGGTCTGCCAGAAACAGGTCAGTTTGACTTGTATGACGGTATGACAGGTGAAAAGTTTGCACGTCCTGTAACAGTTGGTGTTATGTACATGTTGAAACTGCATCACTTTGTTGATGAAAAGATTCACGCCCGTTCAATTGGTAACTATTCATTGGTTACACAACAGCCATTGTCTGGTAAAGCCCACATGGGAGGCCAGCGTTTGGGTGAAATGGAAGTTTGGGCACTGGAAGCACACGGTGCTGCACACTTGCTGCGTGAAATGTTGACGGTAAAATCTGACGATATTGTCGGCAGAAACAAGATGTATGAATCTATTGTTTCCGGCAGTAACGACATCAAAACCGGCACGCCAGAAGCATTTAATGTACTGGTTCGCGAATTACGCGGTCTGGGTCTGGCGATGACACCAAAGAAAATTGATTAGTGGGAAGTCTGAACCCGATTTATTCGGGTTCGGAAAAACACTAACGACTAACCACTAACAACTCTTAAGCGACTGAAAGGAGCGAAATATAATGAGCAATATGTTGCAAAAGATATTTGGACAAATAGAAACCAAGGAACAATTTGATGCCTTGCGCATTACAATTGCGTCCCCAGAAGAAATTCTGTCTTGGTCCCATGGCGAGGTTAAAAAACCAGAAACCATTAACTATCATTCCATGAAACCAGAAGCCGAAGGTCTGTTCTGCCAACAGATTTTTGGACCTGTAAAAGATTATGAATGTGCATGCGGAAAATATAAAAGAATTAAATTCCGCGGTGTTGTCTGTGAACGTTGCGGCGTAGAAGTTGGTTCTTCTGCTGTTCGTCGTGAACGTATGGGTCACATTAAATTGGCGATGCCTGTTGCACATACTTGGTTCTTACGTGAAGGTAAAATTGCGACATTGTTGAATAACTTGCCACAGAAAAAGTTGGAACAGGTTATTTCATACGATGCGTATATTGTTATTGAACCAGGTTTAACAAATTTAAAACAATATGATGTTATCAGCGAAGACGAATATCAATCTGCTGTTGAAGAATTTGGCGCAGATGCATTCCACGTTGGTATCGGTGCCGAAGGCGTACGTTCTATTATCGCAAACTTGGATATGGGCGATGAACGCACACGTCTGCGCGCAGAATTGGCAGATACAAAATCCGAAGCTAAACGCAAAGGTATTATCAAACAATTAAAGTTGGTTGAAGCTTTCTTGGATTCAAAGACAGAACCAGCGTGGATGATGCCTGATATTATCCCAGTTATCCCACCAGATATGCGTCCATTGGTTACATTGGATGCGGGACACGTTGCTGCGTCTGACTTGAACGATTTGTATCGTCGTGTAATTATCCGTAACAATCGTTTGAAGCGCTTTATGGAAATGCACGCACCTGATATTATTATCCGTAATGAAAAACGTATGTTGCAAGAAGCGGTTGATTCATTGTTCGACAACAGCCACAAGGCACGTCCAATGGTATCACAAAACCGTCGTCCATTGAAATCATTGTCTGATTCATTGCGTGGTAAATCTGGTCGTTTCCGTATGAATATGTTGGGTAAACGTGTTGACTATTCTGGTCGTTCAGTTATCGTATCTGGCCCATCATTGAAATTGCATCAGGTTGGTTTGCCAAAGACAATGGCATTGGAATTGTTTAAGCCATTTGTTTTTGCACGCTTGATGGCTGGCGATTATGCAAATACATTGAAAACAGCACGTAAAATGGTTGAAAACGGCGAAGACGTTGTATGGGAAATTTTGGAAAAAGTTATCCATGAACATCCTGTATTGTTGAACCGTGCGCCATCTTTGCACCGTTTATCACTGTTGGCATTTGAACCTGTCTTGATAGAAGGCAAGGCAATCCGTTTGCATCCATTGGTTTGCGCTGGATTTAATGCTGACTTTGACGGTGACCAGATGTCTGTTCACGTTCCAATTTCATTAGAAGCACAATTAGAAGCACGTACATTGATGTTGTCTTCTAATAACGTATTGTCACCTGCGAACGGTGAACCAATGATTGTTCCAACACAAGACATGGTTTT
>JAZRAD010000093.1:0-4464 GCA_045634405.1 Candidatus Enterousia sp. | reverse complement strand
CGCCATAACAAGGTGAATACCGGCAGCACGCGCTTTTTGTGCGATACGCTGAACACAGGCCTCGACGTCTTTGCGGGCAAGGCTCATCAGGTCGGCCACCTCGTCAATAATGATTACCATGTATGGCATATCAGACAAGTCAACTTCTTGGTTTTCAAACAGCAGTTCGCCTGTTTCCTCGTCCGTACCAACAGCAACTTGCTTTGTAATTTTTTCACCACTTTCGCGTTTCTGTGCCGCAATTTCGTTATAGCTTTCAATATTACGTGCATTTAATACCTGCAACTGTTTATATCTTTCTTCCATTTCACGCACAGCCCATTTCAGCGCGTTTACTGCTGGCTCTGGTTCCAGCTTTACAATTGGCGTGATAAGATGCGGAATATCATCCCAGAAACCAAAGTCAACACCCTTTGGGTCAATGATTATCAGTTTACATTTATCAGGCGTAAAGTGGTACACAATTGATGTGATAATCGATTGAACAAATACAGATTTACCAGAACCAGTACGCCCAGCAACCAACATATGTGGCATCTTAGCCAAGTCAAAATACATCGGATTTCCACCAATATCAACACCCAGCGCCAATGGAATCTTGTACTTTGATTCAACAAATGTTTCATCTTCCATCAGACCACGATAGCGCACAGTCTGACGTTTCAGATTTACCATTTCAACACCAATCAACTGGGTCTTTGGGATATGTGCAATACGAATACTTTCTGTTGCCATCGCGCGTGTCATATCTGTAACAGTTTTGCTGACATCTGCCATACGCGTACCTTCGTCTGGCATAAATTCGTACAGCGTTACGATTGGCCCCGGTTTAATTCCAACTACCTTGCCATGAACACCATATTGCGAGAATTTAACCTCCATACTGCGGGCATTTTGCTTTAATTCTGGGGTTACAGAATATTTACTGAAATTAGAACGCTCCAAGAATCTGGTATCTGGCAATTCATATGCAGTCGCTGCTTTGCGTGGCTTTGCAACTGCGACCGCTGTTGCAACCGCTTTCTTTGAACTGCGTTTACGTTTTGGTTTTTCTTCTACCTCTTCTTCCGTTTCTTCTTCGGATTCTTCGGCCTGTTCGGTTTCTTCTTCATCATCAGACTGTGGAACATATTTTGTCAGACCAAACGCAGATGCCAACCAACGAACCCAACGAACCAGTACGCGATATACCCAACGTAAATGCTGAATTCTTACATGCAATAGCATCGCCGCCATAACAAAGAAACCCATCATACACAAAATACCAACAATTACAGACACACCACCCAACAAATAAGTCAAATCAGTCGCAGCAATCGCACCAAATAAACCACCATATGTTGCACTTGGTGCAATCAAACCAAAACCAACCGCCCCCAAACACAATGCAATAAACCCACGCAAGAAATTGTATTCTGGCAAATGCTCATATTCAAAGCCAAACATCTTGGTCGCGCCCCAACGCGCCAATGACAAGAACAAAAATAATCCAGGTATAACACCAACAACATAACGCACAGAACCAACAATATACCCCATAACAGATTGCGCACCAAAACCGCTGGACGCAGCCACACCATCTAGATATGGATTATAAAACAACATCGCAATCACAGCCCAAATACAGATGCAAAAAATACCTGCACCAATTATACGCTGTGCCAAACTTTTTAATGCACCAGATACACGTTCTGGTAAAAAATTAGACTTTCTATTCCCTGCCATAACGCAAATATTTTATCATAAAAAAGACAAAAAAAACAGACGATTTTTTTATCGCCTGTCTTTTTTATTATCATTCTGACTTTCTTAGCATATACCATTTTACAATATCTGCAATCGCCATACCCAAGAACGCCCCCAAGATTACATCTGATGGCCAATGCGCACCAAACGCAATACGCGAAAATCCAATAACTATCGCCAATGTCCATGTAAACCATTTATACTTTGGCGCCAACATACCAATCATAACCAAACCCGCAAAACTGATTATAGTATGACCAGATGGCATTGAATTAAACGCCCAGTCAAATGATGGCGGGAAAAATCCTGTCATATCAAGCGCTTCAAAAAATATAGGTCTGGCACGTCCGATAATTGTCTTTAATATTTTAACAACAATGCCTGCTGACAAGATACTATAAAATATCAAAAACGCATGACTGGATTTTGTTTTTACAAAGAAATCACGAATGCCAGATATCTCTGATTTTAAATATTTCTTTACGCACAATAACGCAGCTGCAATAAAAGACACAATAAACCACATCTTGGCAGAAAAGAACACATCAAACAGACGCCATAATCCACAATCAAATTCACGAATAAATGTAAATAACGGCTTATCAAACCAGAAAATCCCCAGCAACACCAACACAAGCGTTATAGCCGCTGCCACACTCATTTTCTTCCATTTGATTTGATTATCTTTGGTTAAAAACATTTCACACCCCCTATATAAAAAAATCACAAATCCATTAAACGGTTATAGATTTTCTTGTCTGTTAAAATCTGAACAGATACAGCCATTGACAACGCGTCTTCATCGGCACCACTGGCGATTGTTGGGCAACCGCGACGTATAATATTTACATCTGTATCTGGCTCTTTGTTAAAATCACGTGCATTAAAATCGCCATTTATAACATTTAAAAAGAACGCGTTTTGTTGCTGATTTGAACGAATATTAGACAGACAGACAATTGGGAACACACCACGACCATCAATAATATTTCCCTGCCCTGTCTTGATAGATTTATTCAACAGTTCTAACATACCGCCATTATCCAAGTCAATTTCAGTTGCAATTCTGGCATTACCCGCAGTTGGTGTACCAACCAATACACCACGATTGTTTTCATAAAATGCGGCAGCTATTGCCTCTGCTGTGCCACGTGTTTGGTCAGACATCAACACAACCACAGGCACATCTGTAATTGCATCTGCATTTGGCAAAACCTCTACCTCATCAAAAGAAGTTTCAATAATACGCATTACAGGTTTTGCACCAATAAACAACCCTGCCAGCTTTGCAGCCGCCCGTTCATCATCACCACTGGATGCACGTAAATCAAGAATAACACCATCAACATCAGAGTATTTATTTAATGCGCTTTTAATAATATCAACTGCGCCATCAGAAACCTGATGCACGACGATTTCAAGCAATCCACCATTATCAGGATTTGAACGATGAACAACATCTGCATCTGCCACAACCACAGTCGCACGACGCAAAACAACATCTTTGCTGCCACGTGGGGATAATATTTTTATCTTGGCAGTACCTGAATTAAAACCGCTGATAACAGATGCTAATTCTGCATCAGACATATCGCGAACCAATTTGCCATTTATCTGAACAATTAAATCACCGGAACTTATCCCAGCAGTATCCGCAGGCGCACCCTTGAACACCCCATCAACACGAAAGTTTCCACGTTCGTCACGCACACCTTCCATACCAACACTGGTCAACAATCTGCCATCTTCGGTAATTTGCGCAGATTTAGAGAAAACATATCTGCCATTTTCATCCAACCCACGAATAATTGCATCAACAACATATTGATATATTTCGTTTTCGGATAACGACTTCATATACGCGTCATTTGCACGCATCTTTAACACAAGAGCTGTTGTAATTTCACCAAATGCATTCCAATCATTTGCAGATGGGCGCGGATAATTTCCAATAATAGCATCATTCCAAACTAAAACAACGCGTTCATCAGTGGCTGCAATATGTGCAGATTTATTTAAATTTTCCAGACTTTCAATTGCCACATTAAGATTTTTTCCGCCCCACTTTACACCATTTAATTTTTCATAAACATCTGCAAAGTTTTGTGACATTTCAAATACAGGCAAACCATCTTGGATTGGTTCGTCCTGATAAAACAAGCCGTCCGCAAAGCACGGTGTCATACCAATGAAAAACGCCAACATAAAAAATATTTTTACAATTCTCATATTACACCCCCCATTGGTATGACATATACTTATTTATCTGTATCACGCAAATTAAAGTTATACAGAATCATATTTGAAATAAAGATACTTGTAAACGTTCCCATAACGACCGAGAAGCCCATCGCAACTGCAAATTCGCGCAACATCTGGCCACCGAACAAATACAAACCGACCATTGCCAACAGTGTTGAAACACTAGTCAACATTGTACGTCTGAACATTTCACTAACCGACAAATCAATCAAATCACCCATTGGCATTTTGTGGTATTTTTTCACATTTTCATCAATTCGGTCATAGTTTACAACCTTGTCATTAATAGAATAACCGATACCTGTCAAAATAATCGCAATTGCAGTCTGATTGAATTCCAAACCAGTAATTGAAAAGAACCCAAACATCAACACAAAGTCCAAGAACAGCGAACAAAATGCACCAATCGCATAACCGCCTTTGTATCGAATCCAAACATAAACGGCCATCATAATA
>JAZRAD010000092.1:0-15859 GCA_045634405.1 Candidatus Enterousia sp. | reverse complement strand
AAAATTTCACGTAATCTGGCGCGTTCTGATTTGTCAGAAATTTTCTTGGAAATACCATAACTGTTGCGTTTGCGTGAATTTGGCATCAATACAGCAAAACGACCCGCCAATGACAGGTATGTTGTCATTGATGCGCCTTTTTGACCGCGTTCTTCTTTGACACCTTGAATCAACAAGATTTGTTTTGGTTTAATAACGTCTTGGATTTTGAATTCGCGTGCGCGTTTTACAAATTCGTTATTATCTTCGCCGGCACTGTGGTCGTCGTATTCTGCAACTTCGTCTTCTTCGTCATTTGGATCGTCGTCGTCGTCAACGATATTTGCGTGTGCCAGTTCCAGTAACTTTTTCTTTTGTTCTGGGGTTACCTGATAATAATCTGGATGAATTTCAGAAAATGGCAAAAAGCCGTTTTTCCCAGTTCCATAATCAACAAATGCAGCCTGTAATGATGGTTCAACACGTATAACCTTGGCCAGATAGATGTTTCCCTTTATCTGGGGTTTTGTGGTTGTTTCAACATCAAAATCAGAAACGCGACCTGTTGCAGTATCTACGACGACAACACGGGTTTCTTCTGGGTGGACTGCATCCACATATATTTTTTTTGACATTTAATAATCCTTTTGTTTTGGCGGTGTATGATACAGCAATAACCTGTCCCCGTGGGGCGTCCATGCCCATGCCAAGGGAAAGCACCACGATAATCATCAGTGCCATGCAAATTATTGAAAACAGTGACAATATAAACACTTTTTATAATCCTATGTCATACACAGGGGCTATTCTAACACGACAATATATGGGTTTTCAAGGTATTTATTTTCTGTTTTTGATTTCAGATTTAATGCTTTTGATTTTAGCAGGAATTTTTTCTTTGGCTTCGTCCAACCAGCGTTTCATACGCGAACGCAACCATCTTTCATAGATGAAAAACAGACTGCCGATGCCAATCAAAGGCAAGACATAATATATAATTCTGTACGCCAACAGGGCGCCAAATATATTTGCCTTGTCAATGCTGTCGGGCAGGGCCAACATAAATACACTTTCAAAAACGCCAATTCCACCAGGAACCTGACTGAAAACACCAGTTGTTTGGGCAATTACAAACAGACCAATAAATGTGCCAAATGGGATCTGAACAAATGGTGTCAGACAGAAATACAGTACCAGACCTGCCAAGACACTGTCTGTGATGCCCAATATTGTTTGTGCAAATGCCATTTGTGTTGATGGTACTTGGAATTTGACTTCGCCGATTTTAATGCTTTTCTTGTGAAATATCATCGTTACTGCAAAATATGTCAGCAGTATCGTCAGACAGAATATAAACAGCGTGTTTAATCCCATGCTTAACCCAACAGAATTATCAAGTATTTCGTGTGGAATTAAAAAATACCCAATCACAACAATTGCAGATGCCCCCAAAAAGTATGTGAATCCAGATATAGTTAACATCTTTAATATATCACCACCGCGAATGCGCCAGCGTGTATAAAGTCTGTATCGTATGGCGCCACCGCTGACCACTGCGTGTCCGGCGTTGTTACTGATTGCAAACCCCAGCATGCCCGCCAGCATCCATTTCCACCAGGTAACTTTGCCACCAATGTAATGTAATGCCAGATAGTCATATAATGATAATGCCAAATACCCAGCTAAGCATGCAACACATGCCAAGAACAGGTTGGTAAGCGGGATATCCAATATCGCGTGGGCGATATCTGATAAACTGTAATTACGCAATTGCCACCACAACATACCTGCGGCAAGTACGAAAAAGAAAATGCCTGAATAACTGATGATTTTCTTAAACAGGCGTTTTGTCTTGGCTGACATAAAAATCCTTTTTAAAGCGATTGATAGGATAACAATATTATATCAAAAAGCAAACTTAAAAAAATTGCAAAAATATTTTTGTCGTATATATAATATGTAATAATTTAACAACCAAAGGATTTATAAATGTTGCGTCCATCACTGCGAAAACCAAATCAAATGCGTCATATCTCAATGGAAACAGGGGTAAATAAATGGGCCGAAGGGTCTTGTTTGATAAAAGTCGGTGGAACGCAGGTTTTATGTACTGCGTCTGTGGATTTTAATCAGCCAACTTGGAAACGTATGCAAAACAAGACTGGCGGTTGGGTTACCGCAGAATATGCAATGCTGCCACGCGCAAATGGTGTTCGCAAAGGGCGTGAAGCAATTATGAAAGATAACCGCAGTGCAGAAATTTCACGCTTGATTGGTCGTTCTTTGCGCAGCGTTGTTGATATGGAAAAATTGGGCAAGCATACAATTACAATTGACTGTGATGTCATTCAGGCAGATGGCGGTACCAGATGTGCCAGTATCACAGGTGCATTTGTTGCGCTAAGTTTGGCTGTGCGCTGGCTGATTGAACAGGGGCGTATCAATGAAAATCCAATTTTGGACAATGTGGCGGCTGTATCTGCAGGACTGTGGCACGGTGAACTGATTCTGGATTTGGATTACGAAGAAGACTGCGTTGCAGAAATGGATGCGAATTTTGTTGTGTCTGGTTCTGGCAAGTTTGTTGAAATTCAGGCCACAGGTGAACAACATCCATTTGACGCGTCACAATTATCAGAACTGATGAATTTGGCGGGGCAGGGTTGTCAACAACTGATTGACCTGCAAAATCAGGTTTTAGAATAATTTTATTGCGGCAAAGCGTTCGTGTAAAAATAAAACCCTGTTGATGTTGTTTACAGGGTTCTTGATTTGTTTAACAGTTTTATGATTTCTTGTTGTGTGCGACACATACAGTGCGACATATATTCATAATATTCTTTTTTGTTGCCTTCGGCATATGATTTTATTGCTGCGATATATTTTTGTTTGTCGCTTGGCTTGTTGAAAACAATTGGACGATATCCATTTTGAACTAGTATCCAATTCATAACCAGACGTGCAGTACGCTTGTTAAAGTCATCAAATGGTTGTAATGCAATCAATTCATAATGCGCATCAAAAGCACGATGTAAAACGTCTTCGGATTCGTTGTTCATATTATATACAATGTTATTTAATAAGTATGGTATATCATAAGCATCAGGTGCGTGCATTCTTTCACCATTTACAGTTATTTCCAAAACTTTAGAAGTTGTGCGGAAATTGCCACCGTCGATATATGTGTTTTGACACAAGAAACTGTGCAGTTTGCATATTTCATTGGCATCAATGCGTACGTTTTTATCTGTATGATTGACAATATGGTCATACGCGCTGCCCAGATTGCTCATGCAATTATAGTCCAAGTGATAGCGTTGTTCTTTTTGTGAAACGTAAAACAACGTACGTGGTTCGCTGTACGATATTTCATGACGTAACCAGTTTACGTTATTTAAACGTTTAACAGATGCCGCACCAGTTAATTTGCTGGTGATGATGGCACGAAATTCTTCTATCTTTTTTCTATATTTTGGTCGTTTGGTCAACTTTATACCTCAACTATTTGCTATAAATATAATACATAATTGCGATTTGTCAATATTTTTTATCGTTTTTATTTTAGTGTAAAAATCGTGTTGAATGTGGGCTGAATTTATTCTAGACTGGACACACAATAAACAGAAAGGATTGGTAATATGTTAAAAAATATTTTGGTTTTAATTGCTTTGTTTACTCCATTTGTTGCAGATGCGGCATCTAAAAAGAAAAAGGAAGAACCTGTTGTACATCTGACAGATGAACAAATTTATGAAGAATTAAAAAAGTTGGCCATGGTATTTGAAGTGGCACGTGAAAATTTTGTTGAAGAAGCAGATGAAAAAAAGATGTTGGAAGCGGCAATGAACGGTATGCTGGGTGCGTTGGACCCACATTCTTCTTATTTATCAAAAGATGACTTCAAAGAATTTAGTGAAAAATCACATGGTGAATTCGGTGGGTTGGGTATTCAAATTACCAGTGACCGTGGCGCTGTGCGCGTTATTTCTCCAATTGATGATACACCTGCGGACAAGGCTGGGATTAAAGCAGGTGACTATATCACGCATATTGATGATGAGCAAGTCTTTGATTTGACGTTGAATCAGGCTGTTAAAAAAATGAAGGGACGCCCAGGAACCAAGGTAAAATTGACTGTGATTTCCGAAGATGTTGAACCAAAAACATTGACGCTGAAACGCGATATTATCAAGGTAAAGTCTGTTAAATTCGAAGAAAAAGTATTGGCCGGTGCAGATGCCGCAGATAAAGATACACCAAAAATTGGCTATATTAGAATTTCTGATTTTGGTGCAACGACTGCACGTGACTTAAAAGAAGCGTTGGAAAAATTGGAAAAGAAAAATGTTGTCGGCTATGTATTAGATGTGCGTAACAATCCAGGTGGTTATCTGACAGCTGCAATAGAAGTTTCTGATGCGTTCTTGGACAGCGGTGAAATTGTTTCAACGCGCGGCAAAAAAGAAACAGATATTGAACGTGTTTATGCAAAAAAAGGCGACCTTGCAAATGGCAAACCTGTGGTTGTCTTGATAAATCATGGTTCTGCATCTGCATCTGAAATTGTGGCAGGTGCCCTGCAAGATAATGGTCGTGGATTGGTTATGGGATCTCAATCATTCGGCAAGGGCAGTGTACAACAACAAAAACCATTGGGTGATGGAACTGCTATTCATATTACAATTGCACGCTATTATACGCCATCTGGTCGCTCTATCCAAAACGAAGGTATTACGCCTGATGTTGAAGTTTTGCATTCCAAGGTCGAAGTATTGGAAAAACGCGAAAGTGCATATTCCGAAGCGTCATTTAAAAATGCCTTGAAAAATGAACAGGCACAGAAAAAAGAAGGCAAAAAAGCCAAAGATAAAAATGATAAAGACGAAAAAGAAAATCTGACTGATGAAGAAAAAGATGCGTTGGATTATCAGTTGCAACGTGCTATGGATATGGTTGTTGCGATGGGAAAATTGCAATCGCATAAAACCGAAGATGTGACTGAATAAAAATAACGCCCGTTTGGGCGTTGTTTTTTTTGGGGGGATATAAAACAATGTGTAGACAAAAATAATATTGTCAAAATGCGTAATTTATTAAAAATACTTCTTTTTTTCTTTTTTTTTTGCGCGGTTTTTCGCTTTACAGAATTTATTCAAATTTGCTAGCATCCATTATATAAAGGAACCCATGTTTATGGGGTGTTGTTGCGTATATGTTATATACAGAAAAGGAGAGTTATGATTCGTAAGTTATTGTTTGTGGCGTTTTTTGCGTTGTTTGGCGTGTCTGCGTTTGCAGCAATCAGTCAGTGTGTGAAATTAAACCCTGATACTGTGTGTACGGCGGTTACAGGCTCGAAATATAACGTGGCAGAAACAACCGTAAGTTGTAATGGTCAAAATGTTGAATTGATTGGAACCTGTGTCAGTAATACGGGTACTGCCGATTCGACAGTTCGTGATAATTTGTCGGTCAGTACAACGCAAACGAATAATAAACATTGTTGGTGCATGATGATAAAGCCTGTGCCATCACGTTGGGGGTACAGATATCAGTATCCTGATGCATATAACTGTAAAATGCAGTGTGCGGTGGGTTGCAATAATGCATTTATTTACAACGGCAGTGGGGATAAATCTTTTAGAAATGCGTTAATGTCTAATTTGATACAGTAAATGAAGAAAGTATGGACGTTGTTTTTATCGTTAATTGCATTGGATGCGTTTGCAGCCAGTTGTCCAACTGGCTATATGTCTTATAACCGCAGTTTGCAATTGACGTTGGATACGTCGTGTCCATCTGGTACAACAGATATTGGTGCTTTGCCAAATTCGTGTTCGGCATCGCCCACGACATGTATGCCAGATTATGTTTGCGAATCGGGGATTTCAGAATTTAAGACAAGTACTGGCGTTTCTGTACCGTTGTATTCGCAAAAAGTTAAGACACCGTCATTGCATGCGTCTGTCGGGGGTAAGGTGTGTTACACGCCATTAATTGCAGGTGGGGCGTCTGGCGCGATTAATTTAAAGTACAATAATACTCAATATCGTGCTGCGCCGTTAAAAATTTGCAGAAGAAATTTGGATGCGTCAAAGGTTCCAACTTCGTCAGTGCCTGGGGATAGTTCTGTGAACTGGTCTGTGGCTATTAGCGGTGACAGAACATTAAAGGGAATTTCATATTGTGCCAGTCAAGGAACATTGGCGGGTTCTGCGTTGAATGCAACAGCAAAATCAATTGCTAATACCAGTGCGAATTCTGATTTGTCAGCGAATCTACGTTGCTGGTGTCGTGTTTACAGTCCTTTCCCGTCCGATTGGATTTATGTGAATTGGTTTTCTACTTATGGTGCCACGGGGTGTAATCAATCTTGTGCACAGGCCTGTGTGAATGCTTTTGCGCAGACAGGTACGGCAACGCGTACCAATACATACAAGACAATGTATTAATATTTATTTGCTTTACTTATATTTTTGTTTTTTGCTATCTTATTACATTATAAAGAGGGCATTGTGACCTAAGAAAGGAGAGTGATGAAACGTAACTTTTTGTTTTTAGCAATTTTATGTTCTTTTGTGCCAATGTCTGTATTGGCGGTCAGCAGTTGTATAAAATTAAACTCAAGTACAGTATGTACTTCGATTTGGGATGATTATAACCTTAGTGATTCAAGGGTTGACTGTGATGGAACATTTGTGCGATTGATTGGTATGTGTGTGCAGAATACAGGTACAGCAGATGTTAGTGTTCGTGATTATCTGACAACCAGTACGACGTTGGCGAATAACTATCGTTGTTGGTGCATGATGGCAGAACCTGTTCCGTCAAAATGGGTTTTGCGTGCGGTATATGAAAATGCGTCTAATTGTCGTCGTCAATGTAATATCGGATGCAAAAATGCCTTTTTGTATGATAATGCAGGGGACAAATCGTTTAGAAATACAGTAATGTCAAATCTGATACAGTAGATGAAAAAAGTAGTGACGTTATTTTTATCATTGATTATCTTGGATGTGTTTGCAGCCACATGTCCAAATGGCTATATTTCGTATGATTATGGGGCTAATTTGTCGATTGATGCACAGTGTTCTTCTGGTACGACCCAAATTGGTGACGTGCCCGTGTCGTGTGATAATCATACTGAATGCTTTGCAGATTATTTATGTAATACAGGTGTTTCTAAGATAAATACCAGTGCTGGTGTAACTGCACCATTGTATTCACAAAGGTTAACAGCGCCATCAATGAACGTTGCCAATGATAAGGGCGAGTGTTATACCCCATTACTTGTTGGTAAAACTGCTGGCGAAATTAATGTGTTGTATGATGATAAAGTGTATCATACAACAAAACTAAGACAATGTATGTTGGGGTTTAATGCATCTGTAAAACCAACCGGTACATATTCGCAGTCAGGTAATCGTGTGGATTGGTCTGTAACAGCAGAGGGGCGAACAATATACGGTGTTTCGTATTGTGGTAACGGAAAACCTGAATCTGGCAGTTTGACGACTTCTGTGGTAAATACTAATACTGCCTTGGAATCAAATGATTATTGTTATTGTCGAATAACTGTTCCGTTTTTATCGGATTGGTGGTATACAACGCGTTATACAAAGTATGGTGCAACAGGTTGTGATACCTATTGTTATGCACAATGTGTAGAGTCTATAAAATCAGATTTAGAAATGCGAACAGGATTGTATAATTCTATGAAATAATCTTGCCTTTGGTGCTGTTTCGTTCTATTATTTACCTGATAAAAAAATCATAAGGAAGAAAGTATGTCAAAACTAATCGTTGATGGTAACTGGGCGGCTGCTGATGTGGCGTACAGATGTGTTGATTTTGCTGCGATTTATCCAATTACACCCAGCAGTACAATGGGCGAATTGGCAGACGAATGGTCGTTTCAGCATAAAAAGAATATTTGGGGTGCAATTCCACAGATAATTGAAATGCAATCCGAAGCTGGGGCGGCCGGTGCAATGCATGGCGCGTTACAGATGGGCGCACTGGCGACAACATTTACGGCATCCCAGGGGTTGTTGCTGATGATTCCAAATATGTATAAAATCGCAGGAGAACAGACGCCATTTGTTATGCATGTGGCGGCGCGTGCGCTGGCGACACATGCGCTGTCTATTTTTGGTGACCACAGTGATGTTATGTCTGTGCGTGGTGTTGGTTTTGCGATGTTGCCATCGCATAATGTGCAACGGGCACACGATATGGCGGCGATTGCACATGCTGCAACGATTCGCAGTCGTGTTCCATTCTTGCATTTTTTTGATGGATTCCGTACCAGTCACGAAGAATCACGTCTGACCCGAATTGATGATGATGTTTTGCACAAGTTGATTCCTGATAATCTGGTTTTGGAAAATCGTAATCGTGGTATGACACCGAATAAGCCAACAATTCGTGGTACTGCACAAAATCCAGATGTTTATTTCCAAGGACGCGAAGCTGCCAATCCGCTGTATGAAAAAACACCAGATATTGTACAAGAATGTATGGATGAATTTGCAAAATTGACTGGTCGTAAATATGGTTTGGTGGAATATGTTGGCGATAAAAATGCAGAAAATATTATTGTCGCAATGGGCAGTGCTGTGGACACTATTGAAGAAACATTGGCGCACCTGCCAAAAGGTTTAGGGCTGATAAAAGTTCATTTGTATCGTCCGTTCCCAGTCGCGGCGTTCCAGAACATATTGCCAAAATCTGTTAAAAGAATTGCGGTGCTGGATAGAACAAAAGAACCAGGCAGTATTGGTGAACCTTTATACCAAGATGTTAAATCTGTTGTTGGGACTGGCGTTGAAGTCTTTGGTGGACGTTATGGTTTGGGTTCCAAAGAATTTAAACCGCGTGATGTTAAGGCGATATATGAAAACTTGATGCGTGGTACAATCCATCATAATTTTACAGTTGGTATTGATGATGATTTATCTGGCTTGTCATTAAAAACAGATGCGGCTTTTTCTGTAGAAGATCCAAACTTTAAAACTGCAATTTTGTACGGTATTGGCAGTGATGGTACCGTTGGTGCGGTTAAAAATATTGTTAAAATTGTGGGGGAAAATTCTGAATTGTATCCCCAGTCTTATGCGGTATATGATTCCAAGAAGTCTGGCGGATTGACTGCATCGCATATTCGTTTTTCAGACGCGCCAATTAAAAGTCAGTATTTGGTCGAAGTTGCGGATTTCATCAGCGTTTCAAACTTTATGATTGCTCAGCGTTTTGATGTGTTCCGTGGTTTGCGTGCTGGTGGAACTGTGATGATAAATACATCATTAGAACCAAAAGTTGCCTTTAAAAATTTGCCACGTGATACCCAAGAACATTTGATTCGTTTGCGCGCAAAAGTATATTTCTTGGATGCGAATCGGGCAGCAAATGAACTGGGGCTGGGTAACCGTATAAATACATTTATTATGTTGAACTTTTTTAATTTGACGCAGGTTATTGATCCTAAATTGGCCGCGGATAGTGCCAAGATTGCAATTGAAAAGACTTACAAGAAAAAAGGTATGGATGTTGTGGCGGCAAATTGGGCTGCTGTGGATAAGGCGTCTGAGTATTTGCATGAATTTGAACTGCCTTCGTCTGTGTCGCCATTTGCGCCTGATTTTGTGCCTGCGATGACACTGGATACACCTGCAGAAATTGCAGGAACTCTTGGTGAAATTGCCGCACAGCGTGGTGACAATATACCTGTATCACGTTTCCGTGTTGATGGTGAATTTGGTGGGGGACAATATCCTGTTGGTACTGCAAAGTATGAAAAACGTGCAATATCTGATAAGGTTGCAACTGTTGATATAAACAAATGTATCCAATGTGGTAAATGTGCAATGTTGTGCCCACATGCCGTTATTCGTATCAAGGCAATGACCGAAGATCAGGCAGAGCAAGCGCGCGCCAACGGTGTGACTGTGGCTCCTATGAAGACGCCAGAATTGGGACCGAATATGTACTTTACAATCAATATTTCGCCGGCGGATTGTACGGGGTGCAATATTTGTGTAAAGCATTGTCCAGTTGGTGCATTGTCGATGGTGCCTGCTGCGGATGTTATGCAAACACAACAGGCGGCATTTAATGCAGCAGAAAAAATTCCAAATATTGAGCGTGGTAAACTGAATTTAAATATTCCAAAGCATGTAGAATTTTTGCCTCATTATTTTGAATTCCCAGGTGCATGTGCTGGTTGTGGTGAAACGCCATATGTCAGAATGTTATCGCACTTGTTTGGGGACAAGATGGTTGTAGCAAATGCAACTGGATGTTCTTCGATTTATGGTGCGAATTTACCGACGACTCCATGGACATGCGATGCGTCGGGTCGTGGACCTGCATGGTCTAATTCTTTGTTCGAAGATAACGCAGAATATGGTTTGGGTATGCGTTTGGCACTGAACCAAAAACGTGAAAATCTGAAGTCTTTGTTATTCGAAGTTGGTATTGGTAATGTTGAACAAATGTTTGACGAAACAGATACGCAAAAACAGCGCGAAATCGAATCGAATTTGCGCAAGCAATTGGCTGCAATCCCAGGTGAACGTGCCAGATTGGCAGAAAGCTTGGTTGGCGAAATTGTTGATAAATCTGTATGGATTATCGGTGGTGATGGCTGGGCGTATGATATTGGTTATGGTGGTGTTGACCATATTTTACACAGTGGTGAAAATGTAAATATCTTGGTTTTAGACACCGAAGGTTATTCAAATACAGGTGGTCAGCAATCTAAATCTACGCCGTTTGGCGCCAGTATGAAGTTTGCAATTGGTGGTAAAAATAGTGCCAAGAAAGATTTGGGGATGATTGCAATGATGAGTGGCGCATATGTCGCACAAATTGCATTGGGTGCAAATCAAGCCCAAGCGATTCGTGCATTTCGTGAGGCTGCATCATTTAATGGACCCTCTATTATATTGGCATATGCGCCATGTATTGCGCATGGGTTTGCATTACAGAATGGACCAGAACATCAAAACCAGATGGTTCAAACGGGTGCGTGGCCATTGTTCAGATTTGATCCACGTTTGATTGACGAAGGGCACAATCCTCTGACCATGGATTCAAATGTTGATGATTTGGCGCCATTGGAAGAATTCTTGAAAACAGAATCCAGATTTGGTGCTGCGCGTGCCGCGAATCCACAGTTTGATAAATTGGTAGACTTGGCCAAGGCAAATAATGCATATAAAAGTGAACTGAAAAAGCATATTGCAAGTTTCGCAATGCATAATATGCCAGGTGTCAAAGAAAATGGGGAAGGTTAAATGAAAAAATTATTTTTGATTTTGTCTGTTTTGTTGACTGCGTGTACTTTTCAGACCAAGCATCGTGGTTATGTATTTCCGCAGAATCTGGCGGACAAGGTGGCAGGTATTAAAACAACCAAGGCATTGATAAATGAAATCGGTGCACCACAGGTAAAGACTGTACACGGTGACGAGGTTTGGGTTTATTATGGTGCAGATGAAAATTATCGTGGGCCGTTAAAGTCAACTTATTCTGACAAGACTGTATTGTTGGCATGGGTGCGTGGAAATAGTGTTGTAAAAACACAGGTTTTACACGATGCAGATTTACCAAAAGTAGAAATTGCAGATGGGGAAACGCAGATTCCAGCGGCGATTGAATTAAATGCAATTGAAGAATTGTTTAATAATATTGGGCGTTTTAGTCCGGCAGGTTTAGGACAATAGTTAAAAAATTGTATTGTTAAAAGTATAAAAATAAGGTATAATGTAAAGCATGAGAAAAAGAATTTGTTTTTGTTTGTTGGTTTTGATTGCTGGTATATATACTGCAAATGCATCTGATAAATTGTCATGTGGTGTTGGCTATGTTTTGGTTGATACCAATGAAGATATTGATGAAATTCCTGTTTCTGAATGCCAGAAATTATGGTGTGTTGATTTGGAAACTGGCAAGAAAATGGGTGTTGGTACCAAGGCAAATAGTGGTTATACAGATTCTATGGATGTTATGACATTGTGTGATAATGACAAAAATTGTGTTGAATGTTGGGGCGATCGTCGTTGGTGCGCGGGCGAGGTTGCAGGCGAATGGAATCCAAAATATGGTGCGTATACACGACGTGGCGATGATAATGCATCATATGAATCTTATCAAAAAGGCAATTGTTTTGCATGGCGTTTAGAAAAACCAGATTGTGAGGCTGGGTTGGTTGCAATCTTGCAAGACGATATATGGGTTTGCGCAACTGTAGAGGGTGACAGTGGTATTTCTCGTGAATCTAGTATTCGCAGAACTAGCAGTCCGCGTCGTGTAAAAAGATAGATTTTTCCCCTTGGACAACCCCAAGGGATTTTTTTTCGTCAATTATTTGTTTTTTCGTTTTTTTGTGGTATAATACACGGGACAGAGAGAATGGCAACCGTAAAAAGGTAATATATTATGCCAAGTAAAAAATTAGATTTTAAAACAGGACAGTATGTTGTTTATCCAACTCAGGGTGTTGGTAAACTGTTGCGTATCGAAGAACAAACGATTGCGGGTCAGAAAATCAAAATGATGGTCATTGATTTTGAGCGCAATCATATGACTTTGCGTGTTCCATTGGAAAGAGCGGAAATTTCTGGTCTGCGTCCGTTGGTAACATCTAAAAAGATGGACGAAGCAATCGCTTCGGCTAAGGGGCGTGCTGGGGCAAAACGTATGATTTGGGCACGTCGTGCGGCACAGTACGAAGAAAACATCAATTCTGGTGATCCAATGAAACTGGCCGAGGTGGTACGCGACCTGCAACGTCGCAGTGCGGCAGACACAATGACTTTTTCTGCGCGTCAGTTGTATTTGCGTGCATTGGAGCGTATGGCCCAAGAATTTGCGGTTTTGCATAAAATTGATTTAGATACAGCATCTGATAAAATTGAAGATATTTTGGGAATTCCAAAAGAAATTGACTTGAACGCCGTTGAATCAGACGAAGAAGAAGAAATAGAAGAAGATTCTTAAAATCCCCCGATTGGGGGATTTTTTTATGTTGTAAAAACTTTACTTATGGTATACAATGTGACCGTCATCATGATTTTGTGATGATGGGGTGTGAAGACCCGTTGCACGAAGCGTCTACGGATGGAAAAATGACGCACCGCGTGGTGTGTTTTTTTGTATCTTGGGACGAAAAAACTCCTGACCAAACGGTCAGGAGGGTTTGCGAATATATTGAATAAGCAACACAATTCTTCGTGATTGTCTTCAACCTCCTGACCGCTTATGTTTTATGGCGGTTTTTTTGTGGGGCAATATTACCGACCGAAACCTTGATAAATACTATATTGTCCCCACCAAGAAAGGGAATGTTTGGCGTATTTGATATGCGGGGAATGTGGGTGATTTTTTGTGGGTTGTGTGTTTGTTATTCTGCAACTGCGGAAACGTTCAGTGCAATTGGCGCACCAATTTGCGGATATGGTCAGTACAGACAAAATTCCAAATGTTATTCATACGATGATGAAAATGAATCTATATGTCAGGGACGCAGTATTCCCGGTACATCGTGTTTAAATCTGTTTGTGAACACTGCATCAGAAATTGATGGTTTGTATCCATTTGATGCTGGTTTTAGTGCGCTTGGGTATGCAACGGATTTTGAATCAAGTGTTGGTAGTGCGTGTGGTGGGAATGGTGTAAACGGCACATCGTGTTTAAATCAGTTTGTAAATACATCATCGGAAATTGAAGGTTTGTATCCATTTATCGCAGGTTTTAGTGCAATTGGTGCACCGATGACAACATATACGACGATGCGTGATAATGACTGTTTGGGTACGATGGATGGTTATTATGCAATTGATATGAACAAGTTTGCCAAGTTAAGTGATTATAAGTGCAGTGGCACAATGACGCCGTACGAAATATTAAACGACTGTCAGAATATTGATATGGGGATTGCAGATGCGTCTGATATCCGTTCGCCGTTACATCCTGACAATTTTATGTGTGGTGTTTTGTGTGATACTGGCTTTGTTTATACGGGGTCTGGGGCATGTTCACAGTATTGTAATGTTGATGGCACCGTTCGTCGTTTTCATGTGCAGTATGGCGATAAGCATATTGAAATACCATTGTATTCTGATGCGTTGACGACGCCTGCGATACATATTCGTTTTAATGAAGATTCTGTATGTCATATGAATTTAACAACAGAATCTGTGTCAGAAACATTAAATGTGAATTACAAAGGGAAACGATATTACAGCACGAAATAAAAAAAAAGGGGAAAGGGGCAGTGAAATACAAAATATTTTTATTATTTGCGTTATGTACATTTGCAGGTTATGCGAATGAAACGAATACTGTATGTCGCAGTACAGGTTCTGTGACATTGGTTTTACACAAGGAAGTAAATGGTACTGTTTCTGAAAGTGCGGATAATCATTGGTCTGTGACATTGCCGTACGATATTTTAAGTGGTGGTGAATTTGATGGTGCTGGGATTGATACTTTAACAGGCTCTGCGGCGTGCAGTACAATATCTGTGAAATCTGCCCCTGACGGTTCCAGCTATGATGGTGGTGCTGTGACCCCTGGGGATGTGAATACATTTGCCAAAATGACAGCGACAAATCAGGGAAATAAATGTTGGTGCAAAATGGATGGTCCAATAACATCGTGGTGGACATTTGTGCATGAATATGCGGATACGGCAACCTGTGCATCAGAATGTACCAGTTACTGTGCGAATGGCTTTGCGACAAATACACAAATGACTAATGGTCGCTATGTACGTAATGCACTGATAGATGGGGTATGGTAAAAGAAAGGAATAAAAGAAATGAAAAAGTTATCGGTTATAATAATGATGATATTAATACCATGTGTGGGCGGTGCGTTGACTATGTGCGTTCGTGACAGCAGTCTGGTTGTGTCGTTGGATCAAAGTATTAATGGGCCAAAAACCGGTCAAAATGCGGCAGAAATGCTGTGGTGGACTGAGTTTTCATATGGTCGTATCTATGGCGAGGCAACATGCCTGTCCGAGGCTGAGGGCGGCAAAGCCAGTAGTTTGGGCGCGACAACAAATTCCAATGGTGAAAAGCTGTCCCAGGATATTCCAGCAGGTTTAAAAAACACAGATGCAGATGGTAATGAACGTAGATATTGTTGGTGCAGGATGACCCATCCCGCGTCTTCGCTGTGGGTGTTCAGCGACGACCGCGTTTCCGCCGCGGCTTGTGCTTCGAGCTGTGTGGCCCGCTGCGGTCTCCGCTCCCAGAGCGACGCCCCTTTGCGCGGGGGGCTGTTTGGGTCTGTCGGGAAATAGAAATATTATATAAAAAGTTTATTCCCCCATTTCTTGCAAGTTGTGAAAATACGTGCTATTATTTGCCTGATAAAGGATTTTAATTATGCAAAATGAACTGTTACAAGAATTAGAGGCACGTGGCTTTATAAATCAAGCGTCAAATATGGATGCGTTAAATGATGCATTAAATTCGGGGAAAATTACCGCATATTGGGGAACTGATCCAACCGGTGATTCACTGCACGTTGGGCATTTGGCGTCTTTGATGCTGATGCGTTGGTTCCAGAAATATGGTCATCGCCCAATTACTTTGGTCGGTGGCGCAACAGGGCGTATTGGTGACCCGTCTGGTCGTGACAAGGGACGCCCAATGATGACCGATGAACAGATTGAAAAAAACTGTGCGGGTTTGCGTAAATCAATTTCTAAATTTATCAACTTTGACGATAATCAGGCAATTATGGTTGATAACTATGACTGGATGAAAAATTACAGCCATTTGGATTTCTTGCGTGATTTTGGAACTGATTTTACCGTGCCACGTATGTTGTCTATGGAATCTGTAAAGCGTCGCTTGGATAACGG
>JAZRAD010000091.1:0-20449 GCA_045634405.1 Candidatus Enterousia sp. | reverse complement strand
TGTCACGCCCATCGTAGGCGGGAATATGGTCTATACAGTGTGAGCATAGCGAGCCAAATTCTAACATTATTCAGGTTCTGGTATTGTAAATTTTCATAGACCCTATCCCTGCCTTCGCAGGGATGACAAAAAATACCTTCGATAGGCGTGACAAAGGAACGGTGGGAATGTTGTGGGGAAAGGTTCCCCTCTATGGATGGGCGCAGGCCTGTAAAAAAACACCGGCAACGCCGGTGTTTTTTGTTTGTGCAGAGCATTACGCCATATTCAATTGTTGTCTTTGTTTTTCGACATCAATTTTCATCTGCTCTATCTTTTCTTGGTTCTTTTTATAGCTGTTGTATTCAACTTGTGTTAAACCAAGGTCTTGACGTTCTTTTTCTTGTGCGTTACGTTCTGCTTCTTTAGCTGCTTGTGCTAATGCACGTTCTTCTTGCTTTGCATCACGTTCAGCTTGGCGTTCGGCTTGTGCCAATGCGCGTTCGGCTTGGCGTTCAGCTTGTGCTTGTGCGCGTTCTGCTTCTTTAGCCGCTTGTGCCAATGCACGTTCTTCTTGCTTTGCATCACGTTCAGCTTGGCGTTCGGCTTGTGCCAATGCGCGTTCAGCTTGGCGTTCAGCTTGTGCTTGTGCACGTTCTGCTTCTTTAGCTGCTTGTGCTAATGCACGTTCTTCTTGCTTTGCTTCGCGTTCATTTGCCTTAGCCAGCATTTCTGCCTGTTTTGCCTCCGCTTTGGCAATCGCTTCTTGTTGTTTTTGGAAGTCAGCCAATTCCTTTTGTTGACGTTTCAGCTCTTCTTCCTCAGCTTTTTGTTGTGCCAACAACTGTTGTGCTTGATCTTTTGCAATCAAGGCATCCTTCTTTGCGTCAAGCTTTGCCAACTTTTTATCCAACTTGGACTGTGTAGCATCTGCAGGAGCTGTTTCTGCGACCTGATTTGATTCAGGTGTTGCAACGGCTAGTGCAGGCTCTGGCATTTTTAATATTATATCAGATGCACCAGTTGGTTCAACTTTCAATAATGCGACCTGGGTTTCTAATGGTTCTATATATACTGGTTCTTGAACTACTGGTTCAACTTTTGGTGTTGACTTTATACAGAATCCTTTGGAATTGCCATTGTCGAATCTTGCCAATTCATAGCCGTCAACACATTCCATTGCTGCACAATTACCTTCGATGTTAATTTTTGCAACAGAAGCGTTCTTTGCTGTACAAACATCACCAGGTTGTGGTTTAACAGGTGCTGGGGCATCTTTCCTCTTACATGTGTAAATTTCGTTGCCCACATGTGTTCGTTCATAATCTTCTTTACATGTTGCTGCACTGCAAACGCCATTTTTTCCGAAACCCCAAGCTATGCCTTCGCCAGTGCAATTTACGCCGTTCACTATTATTTGCTGCGTAGCCTGTACAGGCAGTGTTGTTGGTGCTGCTGGGGTTGTTTGATTCGTTTTTGCGAATGTTGCACCGCCTGTATCGCCGCAAACTCTTCTATGTGCTTCCAGACGTGCATTGTGTACTTTAACCAATCCTTGGATAAGGCGTTCTGGATGTGGCATACCAAAGTCAGCAAAACATGGTATGTTTTGTCCAATTACATAACCTTCTTTGGAAACCATTTTTGCCCATGCGTTCTGTCTTTCCAAACATACGAATAATTCTGCACGGCGTTTTGATGGCAATGCAGCAATTTCTTTCATGCCGGCACCAACTGCTTCAATATTGTATTTAAATGTACATTTTTTCGTACGAACCCATGCGGTTGTTGCATCGCTTATCTTTATATAATACTGACCCAATTGACGCCAACCATTTTGTATAAATTCTGATGCGTCCGCTTTGATTTCATAGATACCTTCCCTCAGATCTGACAGTCCTCGGTCTATATCTCTGCCAAGTTCTTGGCCCCATTCATCAACCGCGTTGTATGTATCAACAAAAAATTGTGCTGTATTGTCAATTGCGTCATTAACACCTTTTTCTACTGTTTTATATGCACATACCGCCCCATCACATACAACTTCCACAGCCTCAGAAAATCCATCGCCTACTGCTTTCGCTGTTCCAACAACGGCATCACTAAACGCGACGTAAGCTTCTGACCACAACGATTTCAATCCAAATGCGTGTGCAGATTGTGTGCCGACTGTCAATGCTATTATACTTGATAATATAATTGGTAAATTATGTTTTTTCATTATTTCAGCGCCTCCTCGCATTCATCTGCAACGGTTGCGGCGCGTTTGATTGCGGCAATTTGTGTTGCGTTAAATATGGTTGATGTTAAACTGGCCGCTGCTGTACCGCCTGCCAGTACGTTGGCTGCGGTGTTCAGATTTTTTTCTTTCTGTTGGTTGCCTGCACGTGTTTTGTCTGTATTTGCGACTGCACTGGTAATTGTGCCCGCCAGCCCCAAACCTGCACCGATACCACTGGATACTGCGGCACCTGTTGCGCGTTTGTTAATTGAGCTTAGATCCAATGTTTCATATTGACCGCATGCAGAAATAATTTTGTCCGCCTGTGCTGTTTGTGTTGCGTCTGCACTGCCGTCAACAGTTGCTATCATTTTTACATTTGCCAATGCTTTGACGGATGCTGCGCAAGAATCGATTTTTGCAGCAAAGTCATCATCGATTGTATTTGTTCCGGCAATTGCGGCACCCGCGATACTGGTTGCAGTTGCTGCCGCCAATGTGCCAGTACGGATATTGCCAAGTTTTTTAGATTTTTCCAACAGGCGATCCAGTTCGTCAGAAATATCTTTTTTGTCAGCTTCCGACAAATTTGCTGTTGTAATGCCGGTGGTTGCCAGTGTTAGCTGCATATCACCTGTCATATCGCCAGTTTCATTTGCTACAGAATCTAGAATGTATTTGTTTAGCAATTCATCATATTCTTCATCTGTTTTTGATTTTGCGATACCTGTACCCAATGCAACGCCAGCAGAAACAGTACCAACACCAGTTACGGCAGTGTTTATACCAGCCATTGTTTTCATTTTGTCCAGTGCGGCAGATATTCCGCCACAATTCGTACGCACGTTTTGTAATGCCTGGGCCAGTTCGTCAGACTGGGCGTATGCATTACCCCCAATAGACGCCAAAATCAGGCCGGCCAGTATAAGTTTTTGCATGATAAAAGACTCCCTTATCTCTCTGTTAGTCATGGGTATTATATCATAAAAAACATTAAGAAAAAAGTCTTTTAATGGGAAAAAATAGTTTTTTCTGTCCCCTCCGTACACACGGTGGTACGGGGAAATTAAGTTTGCGTCACGAGATTCGCCGTTGTCCAGCAATATATAGGAAAGTGTTGGCACTCCCAACGGGAATCGAACCCGTGTTACCAGAATGAGAATCTGGTGTCCTAACCGCTAGACGATGGGAGCATTCAAACCTTGCTCACATATACTATACTTATTTACAGATAATTTCAAATGAAACTTTTTCTTGTTATAATCTTTTTTATAACGTACTATTGTTGTGTCATGCCAAGTACACTAAGACGCTTTTTTGCAAATGTTGTATCTTCGTTTGTTCCAAATCGTGACAAACGTCGTCTTGTTCGGGTGTTGATAAATTCTAATGTTTTTGATTGTTTGCGTTTTATTAAATCAGATATTGGTACGCGACCACGTAAAATCAAGACTTTTGTCGGATATCAGGCACGCAGTCTGCTGATCAGTATTAACGATGAATACATCTATAAATTTCCATTACGGCGTGATAATTCTGATGATTTGGCACTGCGTGAAGAACGAATTGTTCGTGCGTTGGGCAAATTATCACCGTTGTATGTGCCACCTGTGTCTTTGTTGACGCATCGTGGGCGAATTGTGCGTAAGTATGAATTTATTCGCGGTACACAGTTCAGACACCTGCCAACAGATGTTGCATATAAATATATGAATAAGATCGCAAAGCAAATCGCAGAATGTATGTATAAAATTGGGTGTGCTGACCCAAAAGATATTTGTGACCTGAAACCTGCCAGTACAGACAAGACTGGTTATAAAATCGGTTGGACACAGGGGGATATTTATGATAATTTCTTGGTGGATGAACAAACGGGCAAAGTTTTGGCGATGATTGATTGGGAAGATGCGTTTTTCGGCGACTTTTCCAGATTGTTTAAACGCAGACATGTTTCGATTGCCAGTGAATTTATGGACTGTGTAAACGCTGAGTATGATAGGTTATATAAAAAGGGTGCAAAATGAATTTCAGACATCTGATTTCTAATATTGTTTGTGGGGTTATACCTGGTAAATCGTTGCGTGATTTAGTGCGTGTGAAAATCAGATATAATACACGTCAATATGTTGATTTTGTGCGTGAATGTTTGGGTGATGATAATATTAAACTGACATCTTGTGTTGGGTACGGGTGCAGTAATTTTATCGTCTTGGCTGGCGGCAGATATGCATTCAAATTTCCATTGCGTGATGATGGTACAGAACGTGCGTTACGTGAATTGCGTATAACAACAGCATTACGACCATATACAACATTTAAAATCCCAGAAATGGAAATTATTCGTTGGAATAATATGGCTGTCAGAAAGTACGAATTTTTCCCCGGTGTAGTGTTAAGCGAAGTGCCACCAAAAATTGCATTGGCCAAGCGTCATCATATCGCGAAACAAATTGCGCAGTTTTTATATCAGGTTGGATGTGCGGATCCAAAAGATATTCGTGACTTAAAACCAACCAAGACCGACAAACCTGGATATTTGCAGGGCTGGTTTCATAATGATATTTGGCAGAATTTTATATTAAATCCGGAAACCTTAGATATAGTGGGTTTTATTGATTGGGAAGTGGCCGCCTTTGGTTCTTTCAAGTCGGGGTTGTATATGGCGGACCATCATTGGGATAAATTTGGTTATCGTGGTTTTGTTGTGGATGTGTTGACCGAATATTCAAAACTGTATTATGAAAAATAAAAATGTCCCGTCTGGGACATTTTTTATAAAATATTTTTATCTTCTGGTTCTTCGGATACGATAACTTCTTTATTATTGACCAGTTTATTTTTTATCCACTTGCCAATTTTAACGCGTGCACGTCCTGCGATTTTTTTTGTTAGTGTTATTTTTTGAACAGCCATTCCGATTTTACGTGTATCGCCATTTAGGGCATATGGTTCGCGTATAACAAAACGCAGATTCAATGTATCGTCCTTCATCAGATATGCGGGGATGCTGGCGGTGTATTCTTCTTTGTTGGCGACGTGCCATTTGTCGATTTGTATTCCGTTCGCAAAGACTGTTATTTCTTGGTATGTGTATTTTTTTGTGTCAAATACACCAAACCCATATACTGTCAATATCAGCGGTGAATTTTTTCCGTCTTTGACATACAGGTTTAAGTCGATTTGTTTGCCAATCATACATCTGTGCATTGGTTCTTGGCCGCCCCAGCCATTCTGTATAAGAACATATTCCGAATTATTACCATCTTTATTAAATGTTATTTCTGTGTTAGGAATATAAGGTTTAAATATGTTTGTATCAATGGATTTGTTGTTTGGCCAAGCGTTGTCAGATTGGAATAAATGAACTGTAATTCCGACAAGTGCACACAGTATAATACCAATGATTAAAAATAATTTTATTCTTTTCATGATGTGTTTATTCTCTTGTGCATGGAATATAGCATGTATTTTTACAATGTACACTAAAATATTTTTGTTTATTTTTTTGCGATTTTATGGTATAATGTGCGGCGTAATGACAGGGTTTATTCTGTCGTTTTTTTTTATCCCGCCAGTAATGGCGGCTTTTTTTATTTATAACAACAAAGGGTTTTGAATTATGTCTAGACAAATACAAATTCGACGCGGTACGAAAACTCAGCATGCGTCATTTACGGGTGCTATTGGCGAAGTTACGATGGACACCACGAATAACACATTACGTGTACACGATGGAAAAACGGTGGGCGGCAGCGAGATGTTAAGTCGTGATGGTTTTTATTCACATATCACAAACTGTATTACCGAAATTCCACAAGATATAAAACTGGAATTGAATAATGGCATATTGACACTGAAAGCAGGGTCAAAAGTCCATTTAGCTTGCGGTAATCTTGTTGATAGTAATGTAATAGAGTCAGATGTTTTTACATCACAAACAAGCGATGGTAAATATATGGTTATTCGCACTTCTACAAGTGCATTATATATGGCAAATATAGACATGTGCTTGTCTGGTACGATAGCCAACCGACCAACATTATTAGAACGTGGAGCAGGATTATATTTTGCGACAGATGAAAACAAAATGTATTTAACAGGTGACAAAGGTGCGACTTGGTATTCAGGTGAGGCTTATTCGTTGCCACTTGGAATTGTAACTGTGTCAAATGGTGCAATATCCAGCATAGACCAAATCTTTAATGGCTTTGGATATATCGGTTCTACGGCATTTGTGTTGCCTGGTGTCACAGGTTTAGCGCCTGATGGAAGAAATGAAGATGGGTCATTAAAATACACCCAAATTACTACAACTGAGATTATAACATACACAAGAACTGAGAATGGTGGCAGATTTATTGGCTGTCTTACAGGCTCAAAAACATTAGATAATGGTTATATTTCTTACGTTGTAAGTGAAACTCAACCTACAACAAATTTTGTTCTGTGGTATAAACCATCTGCAAATAAACTATACACCGTTATAAATGGCGTAGCGACCCCTGACACTAGATTAGTTGTATGGAACGAAATACGCGACATAGCACAGCCATATAACATAACGTCGTTTGAACCAAAATCTGCATTCCACGCAGTAGATTACAATGATATAGGTTTTATCGCACATCAAGCTATGCCAAGTGATAGATATATAGATTTAACGTTGCCTGCCAATGGCGGAAGCGTCGTTGCGCCATCGGATGGATGGGTTTCTGTTAGTAAGAACGCTGGCGCACAATATACTCAAATAGTTTTGACAACAGAAAATTATATATCTACACAATCGCGTGCTGGAACAAATGTGTCGGCACCTGTAAATTGTATTATTCCAGTAAAACAGGGTTCGGTCGTTACAGTTGAATATTCTGCTTCTGGTTCTACCAATTATTTTAAATTTATCTATGCTAATGGCGCAAAATAAGGAGTAAATTATGTTTGGAATAGTTGATGTTAACAAAAAATTCACATTATTGGACAGCGACCGCGAAAGATTGCGCATAACTGCGCTAATGTTGGCACACAAAGAAACCGTTGTCGTCACAGACTATGACGAAGAAGGCAACGAAATCGGGCGGCACACGGAAACGAAATTCGTACCAACATACACAGAAGAAACTGTTGACGAAGTAATCGCAGAATATACAGAAGAATATATAGAAACAGCTTATAATGGCGAAAAATATCTAAAAGGTTATACGCCAGCGATAGATAAAGATTATCAATCTGCACAGCGTGAACGTGCATATACAGTGTATGTAGACCCAATCACAGCACATATCAACCGCCTTCGTGATGAAGAACAAACGCCAGAAGTGCAAGAAAAGATTGCGAAACTGACAGAAGAACGTAAGGTAAAGGTCGCAGAAATCAAACAATGTTATCCATACTAAAAAAATCCCCTTTCTGGGGATTTTTTTATTGCTCTTCTTTTGTTTTTGCGATTTTTAAAACAGGGATTTTGTCGAAAAGATACAGTTTATAGCATTTAGATTTGCAGCCATTTGTGTGCTGACGTAAAATAGTAATAATTGGAATGCTTAATATCGTTAGTCTGAAACATTTTTTATATCTAGCACTTCCTGCCACCAACATTAGTGGAATTTTATTGCGCACTGCATGTTGGTAAATCTTATCAACAATTTGTACTGTTGTATATGGGTATAAGAATTGCAAACCGCCCAGTGTTTCTAATGCTGTCTTTTTAACAAATGGTACACCGCGTTTCAGCATTTCTATTGGTTGTTGGTACATATCATGTGATTGTTCGCCATTTTGTCCTGATATAAATGAGGACATTTTATATCCATGTTTCAAAATTGTCTGTGACAGTCCAACCTCGTACTTTAAAACAATCAATTGTTTTGCAACTTCGCGTGTGACATTGTTCATAAAATCTGCCAAGAATTGTTCGTTTGCGACGCGTTGACTTATTCCGACAAACCAAGATTGCACCTGCAGTGGTGTTGGTTTGTTTTGAAAGTCTGTCATACCGATTAAATCCACGCCACGGGATTCCAAATCTTCCAATATATTTTTTATATCAAACAACGGACCATAAACGCTGTCATTTACAAAATAAACCCAGTCGTATTTGTCCAGCAGTTTATTCTTTTTTGCGTGTTGAAAACCACGTTTGTATGATCCGAAATCATATTCTCCATGATTTACCGCAGTTGCAGATAAAATATTCTTGATGGATTTTATTTTTGATATTTCTGTATCCGGTAGATTATTGTCCATTGTAAAAACAATATCGCCCAATTCAGATAATGACTGTAAATAGTGCAATAAAGTCGCATCAACGATACAATCTTTGTCGTATCCTGCAAAAATAAATAGCCGTTTAGACATTGTTTTTTCCTGTTTTTTATTTCGGATTGATATTATAGTATGTAAAAAAATAAAAGCAACCTTTGAAGTGAACTATTTTTTTGCAAAATAAGATGTAAGCTCTTGCGATTTTTTATGTTTGTAGTGATATTGTCAAAATTTTAGATGTTTTATGTGTCTTAGTAGGCGTTTAAGCGGATTTTCTTTTTGTTTAGGTGTTTTTGGAATCTTTAACAAAGATGATGTGGTGGTGCCGTCAATCACCAAATAACAGTAATCAATAAATAGCCTGCAATCGTTGTTTTCTACCAAAGGTTCCTTGTGTGGAGTTTGGTCCAGTTTGCTTAAAATGTTATTTACTTGTACCGATAGTTTATAGCGTACATCTGCGATTTTGCGCAGGTCGTTTTGCAGACCAACAACATGTGTATATTGATTTATGATTTCATCAACTATTTGTTGTGCTGTTTTCTTGGTGTAAAAGCTACGTCCAGAAAAATTTTGTTTTTCTTCTATGTCAATGTTTTCTGGTGTTATATACCCACTGCCACCGAAATGGTCATAGTTATATACAGGTTTGCCCATTGCCAGACAATATTGAACAGTTTTGCCAATAGATATTATTACATCGTGTTGTGCCAAGACATCAGGCGTAATATCAACGGGATATTTGCCACCATAAATTGTTACATCAATTTTATTGCGTTTGAATATTTTAACAGCGTCTAATAATTCTTGTGGAACGTGGTTTGAAACAATTGCCACATTGGTAAGATTTGTATTTTGCGGTTTAGTTACGAAAAAATCATCCGGTGCGGTATTTGGCAAAACATTTATCTTGTTTTCGTCAATGTTATACTGTTTTGTCAGTATTTCTTTCATTGATTGTGTCAGACATAAATACATATCAATATTACCGTCCAGCATAATTGGTCGTTCTAAAAACAAGAAACTGGATAAGCAAGAGTTTATAAGTTTTTTATAACGTAAACCCTTGCGTATCAGATATGGAAATATTGGCCAATGGTGCGCCCAGACAATGTCAAATTCAATATCTGGTAAATCGTCATGTATATTAAATACGTTTATGTGATTATGTGCCAAGAATTGTTTTATGTTATCCTTTGATTTTACGGTACATAAATAGACGTTATAACCAATCGAGTGAAAGAAGCGTCCCAATTCTGCTGAATATTTGACACCACCATGCAAGCCGTCTGCATACCATAATGTAATCAATATATTTTTATCTAGGATTTTATTCATATTTGCACGATATACGAATGTAAATTAATTTGCAAATAAAAAATATGTTGATATTCAAACGATTGTTTGATAGTGTTCTGCGCCTATGCACAAAAAAGAGGTTAAGAAAATGTTTTTTATAAAAAAGAATGCAAAAGTACGTGATTTTTATGAATTGTTATTAAATATTTGTAAGTCTGTTACAACATTGGCGTTTAACAAAGATTGCAGATTTGCAGCTAGAAATAAATCGCGTCAAAGAAAAGAGGTTTTGCAAAATACATCAGAAGCAATTTCTGATAAGCAGTTAAATTTAGAAGAATTGGTTGCAGAATATGAAAAAGAATCTGCCGAACATGTACAGGCAAACAAATCTGCGTCGTTTTATGAGATTGTAACATGGTTGTCTGTTTTAAAGAACCGTGACGATTATCAAAAACGTCTGAAAGTATTACAAGAAGATCAGCAAAATAAAGAAATTGCGGAAAGATATTTTGATAAATTAAAACGTAAAAATATTACAGATGCGCAGTTCTTGCGTGAGAAAAGTTTTCACGAACAACGTTTGGCACAAATACAAACAGAAATAGATTATCAAGAAATTTATGACAAGACAAAGAATATGCGTCGTGTTGTAGATACATATAACTTTCAAAAAACAAAATAACAATAAAACCGCCGAAATGGCGGTTTTGTTATTTTGTATTATCTTTACTGTTTGCAAGAATTGCCGACTCTTGATTTGTTAGCATTTGGTTTATTTGTATGCGTAAATCCTTGCGTTTTTGATTTGCGTTTAGTTCCAGCGGATTTTCATCATATAATTGTCTGTCGCGTTGTGGGTTTACATAAAACATTTGCGCGTCAAGATTTATGTCTGGGTCTATAATGCTGATTGATGGGATAAACGTATCTATAAAGTGTGTCAGTTCGTGTTTTAAGTCCATCAAAAAGAACAGTGCTGATTTTTGATAAAACATATGTTGATAGTTTATATATAAAATTCTGTCGCGTGACACGCCCATCATTGCACCTGGGACATCTTTGCTTTGTACGTCCAGACTTGGGATGCTGTTGATAATATCTTCTTTGAATGCGGTATCGATTGTGTCATTGGTGTATTTATAATCACTGCCATCACGATTATGTAATTGCACACGATTGTTTAAAATGTCGTCTTTAATATTGCGTGTAAAGACTTTTACGATTTTTTCAGTTATAGATATTTTTTCTGCAATTGATTTTGACTCCCAGTTATAAAAACTGCCGAATATAGATTTGTCGTTGCATGTGTCAATAAGTCTTTGTGTGACATAGTCGGAAAATTTTTCTGCTGCATCTTTGTCTAATTTTTTGCGAAAAACTTCGTTTTTGGCACGTGTTATTTTGTTCCATTTTTCTGTGGATTCCATTGCGTCAAGCAGTTTGATCATTTCTTGATGTGTTTTATTCATGTTCTATCTTCTCTTTTTACCATAACGCGACAAGAACTTGTTTATTTGTGAACTTGTTGTAATGTGGGTGTCTGGTGTTTTTTCTATTTTTGTAATATTTGTAATTTTGTGTTTTGTTTTTGTTTTAACCGCATACAGGTTTTGATATATACCGATGCCACAGAATGCTTCATTTAATAAATCATCATATTTTCTGCGAAAATCTTTGTTGTTTTGGTATAAAAAATCTGAAATACGTTCTACAAGTCCTGAATGATTGCTTGCGATAAAGCTTTTTATTCGTGAAAATTTACCGTTTACAGATAATTGCATTATTTTATTTTCACTTGCGCTGATTTTTATATCGTCAAAACAGATGGTGTTATTTTTTGCTGCGTCTAAAATCATATCGAACAGAAAATCTTGCATTGCTTCGTAATCAAGTTGCCAATCTGGATATTTAACGTCAGCAAGATTAATTTTGCATTCGGCCAAGTATGCATATTTTGCAGGGACGTTTTCCCACGTATCTTGCATTGTTTTAATGTGAAGTTCTGCGGCCTGACGATTGGTGAAAAAATAATATCCATTACTTTGACCGCCCAATGCATTTTTCGATGGGTTAAAGTACCCAGACTGTTTTATTTGATTAAAGGTTGCATCGTCTATTGGTGTAATGACATGGTATAAGATAATTTCTTTTGATTTTATCTTATCTGTTGCGGACTTTAATTTTTCAATTGTTGTATTCATTTGCTTTGTTTTTATTTTCTTGTTAGTTGAAATTATAGCATAAAATTGAAAAAAAGTCTATTTTATAAAAGAAAAATGCCTCGTCTGGGGCGCACTCAATTCCCTCGGCATAAATGCCTGCGGGGCATTCCTGACGATTTGATTGCACGTTGTTTATCAAATCTACTCATTGTCGAACCGGCAACTGGCGTTGCAGATTGCGAACCGTGGCCCCGTTCAACATTAAAACGCCCCAAAAAGGGGCGTTTGAATCTTGGTTGGGGCGCACGGATTCGAACCATGATAAAGAGAACCAAAATCTCTTGTCCTACCATTAGACGACACCCCAATTGCGTCAATGATTATAAACATCTTTTAATAAAATGCAATAACATTTTTATCGTGTGTGCATTTTAAATTGCGTACCGTTTTGAATTGTATCTTGTAATTTATCAAATTCAATTTGTTCACGGGTGCGGATATTGTGTTGCACCAAGAATTCTTCTTGTTCTGCGATATATTCTTGTTGTTTTTGTCGGTTTAACGATGCAATCTGCATGCCGCGTTCTGTTGAAAAGAAGTCAGGTCTATATCCGCGTTCCCACGACAGGCGAATTCTGTCGCCATCCCATAAACATGCAGATATTCCATCAGTTGCATTGCGGCCTGTGGTGTGATTTTTAACGGCGTTCAATATTTGTTCAACCGTTCCCTGGGACAGGTGCGGATAATATTTGTCCAAGAATTTTCTGCCAATTGGCACGGCATCTGGGCCATGATTTACACACCATGCGTCATTTGTTCTGGCGCAATCGTGCAGGGCGGCAGCCAATATCGCATACAACGGATTTTGATTTGTGTGTTGCGCGATATCAAGTGCGAATAATGCAACTTGAATTGTGTGCGACAAGCCGTGATAACCATATCTTGATTGATTTGTTGTCTGCGTTATTTTTGGCAGAATGTCATCAAAGAATAGTTTTGTATATTTTATACGGTCTTTTAACATTTTTTATTCCTCGCTAATTTTGTGCTTGAAATTTAAATTGTTAAAACATATAATGATTAAGCTTTTTAATGATTATACCAATCAAGCCTATTATATAGGAGAAAAAAATGGCACGCAAGGAATTTGTTTCGTTACTGGAAGATAATATTTGGACACTGGACAGATTGGCAGATAAACTGCGTTTGGACAGGGTTGTTATGACTGGGTATCCGCGTCAGCTGATGTCTATTTTGGTGCGTTTGCATAATGGTGGGCGTGCAAAGTTAAAAGACATTGCATTGCGTGAGCATGTGTCTGCGCCGAATTTGTGTGCGGCATTTCGTAAATTGGAACGCGATGGGTTGGTTGTTCGTACGACAGATGAAGATGACAGACGCAATACATGGTACAATGTGTCGCCTGCTGGGGCAGAATTGGCCATTCATGCGATGGATTTGTTTCGTGATGGTGCAGAAAAAATGTTTGCGAATATATCCAAAGAAGATGAAAAGCGTCTGACAAACGCATTGCGTACATTAAAAGAAGTCTTGAATAATGTGGAGTTGTGTAATGAATAAACTAAAACTTATATTTGCATCTGTTTTGGGCTTGGTTGTATTGCCTGCGGGTGCGATTGATTTATCGCTGAATGATGCTGTTGAAAAAATTGTATCTGAATCGCATGATTTAAAAAAGGCAGACGCTAATCTAAAAAAAGCCGAAGCGTCATTGGATTCTGCGAACGCCAGTCGCTGGTTTAAATTGGATGGTTCTGTATCTTATATGAACTTGGTAAATTTGGAAAATCCATCAGAATCAAAAACGCTTGATTTGCCACCGGCATTGGGGGGCTTGATTTCTGAAAGTTTAAAAGACCAATCAGTAACAATATCAATTCCTGATAATATTTTTCAGGCTGGGATTTCATTGACACAACCGATTTATACATTTGGTAAAATTGGTAACGCGGTAAAGTCTGTAAAGTCTGCGATTAAAATGTCTGCGGCATCCAAAGAAATGACTTTGCGAGAAGTAAAATATGCAGCGGCAGACCTGTATTGGACAGCGAAAATGACAGACGAAGTTGTAAAGCTGGCAAAACAAGATTTGGCAAATGCGCGCGCTGCCAAGAAAAGTTTGACATCTGCAGGTCGTGCAAATCGTAGCAATCTGTTAAAGATTGAATCTGATATCGCGTCCAAAGAAATCAATGTTTCTGACGCAGAATTTAATCGTGATACTGCATACAGAATGTTAAAGATTATGGCTGGTATTGACGCGACAGAAACTTTGGTTCTGACAGACGAATTTCCGCAAACATTTGATGCGTTAAATGCAGGTGAATTAAAGACAACACCTCAGTGGGAAATACTTGGTGAACAGGTAAATATGTATGAACGTTTGGCGCGTTCAAAACGTGCAAACGCATATCCAACATTGGCAGCGACTGCAAATTATAGCTATATGACATTGTCCGAAGATATGGGACATATGTTCGATAAAAAAGGCAGTCAGTCTGCATACTGGGGATTGGCATTACAGTTGCCGATATTTAGTGGAGGTTTAAATCGTGCAAATGCAACAGTCGAAGCAATGAATGCGATTGCTGCACAGCAAGACTTGGACAAGGCAAAAAAACTGACGACAGAACAGTATAACAATGCAATTGCGCAGTATGACAGATTGCGTGGCAATTTGGAAACTTTGACCAAGGCACGTGATTTGGCATCCCAGACATATAAGCTGTCACAAAATCGTTTTGCGTCTGGTCAAACATCTGCGATTGAACTGGCGGATGTGTCTGCTGGTTTGTATCAGTTAGATATTGCATTGTTAAATACAAAGTACAGAATTTTAATGTCTGCGGAATCGGTAAAAAAGTTAGGTGAATAAAGATGGATAAAATACAAAAGGTTCTTCAAAAAAAGAAATTTAAACATGCGTTTTTTATCGCGCTGGTTGCGATAATGACTTGCTGGGTAATATTCAGATTTGCGGAGTTTTCTGCGGAAAACAGACGCTATGTTTTTAATGCGTCGCGCGTGGCAATGGATGTTGGCATACCTGTTGAGACAATGACTGTACAGGTCGCACAGGGAACATTGTATGAACCATTAGATGTAAAAAATAATCGTGCATATGTGTCTGGCGAACGTGCAGAAAAATTGCGTGCGGGTCAGAAAATAGAAAACGGTAAAATTACATATGTGTCAAAAAGCCTTGATTTAAATACAGGTATGTTATTGGTTCGTACATCTGGCGTATCAAACGGTTTGCATTTTGCAGAATTTACAACAGACGGAATCTTTGTGCCACTGTATGCAATTGCAGATAATTCTGTGTTTGTTGTTGAAAATGGTGTGGCGGTTGCACGTGATGTTGTGATTGCGCGTCAAGATTCTGAAAATGCATATATAAAATCAGGTTTGAATACTGGCGACATTGTAATTTTGTCTAATGTTCAATCTGGCGACAAAGTTAAAATCAATAAATAAGGGGTGGAATTATGTTAAGGTTTTTCGTTCGCAGACCAATTACAACATTGATGTTTGTCTTGGTATGGGTTGTCTTGGGATTGGTATCTTTTCCAAATATGAATATCGAGCGTACACCTGCATTGGATTTTCCAATGGTTACTGCGACATTTATTTACCCAGGTGCCGCACCCCAGGAATTGGAATCTCAGGTTGTAAAACGTGCCGAAGATGCGATTTCCGAAGTGTCTGAATTAAAGCGTACAATATCGTATGTTTATGAAAACAGCGCGATGGTAATGGCAGAATTTAACTTGGGTGTAAATGTTTTTGACAAGGCAAATGAAGTTAAAACAAAAATAGACGCATTGATTGCTGAATTTCCATCTGATATGGAACAGCCAATTATTGAAAAGTTAAACCCATTGCAACAGTCTGTTATGGACATTGTTTTGCAAGGTTCTGATAAGCGTGCATTGGAAGAATATGTTGATGATATATTGTCAAACAAGATAACAGCAATTCCAGGTGTTGCAAGTGTTTCTGTTTTTGGTGGCTTACAACGCGCGGTTCGTATTGCGATGAATCCAGATACAATGGCGGCAAATGGCGTAACTGTTATGGATGTTGTGTCTGCGCTGGGTTCGTATAACTTGAATGTGCCTGGTGGAAAAATAGAAACCAGCCGTAATTCTTCGAATGTTCGTTTTGTTGGTGAATTTGCATCTATTGATGAAATAAAAAATCTGCAATTGACCACTGTTGAAGGTAACAAATTTAAACTGTCTGATATTGCAACTATTACAGATGCAGCGCGTGATGTTGAAACAGGTGCTCGATACAAGGGTGAATCTGTTGTTGTTGCGTCTGTTGTAAAATCTTCAGACGGTAACGCAATCAATATATCACAAGCATTGCGTGAAAAAATGCCAGAACTGGAAGCGGATGTGAAATCCAGATTCCCGGATACAACGATGTTGATTGCATCTGATTCTTCAACTGCAATATCTGATGAAACAGACAGCACAATCAACGGTATTATACTGGGTGTATTGCTGACAGTATTAGTGTTGTTGGCATTTACACGTAACTGGCGCTCAACAGTTATTGCAGGTGTTGTTATTCCTGCGTCATTGATTGCTGGATTCTTCTTTATGGATAAAAGTAATTTTACAATCAATGCATTGACATTGTTGGCGTATTCTTCGGCGCTGGGTACATTGGTATCAAATGCGATTATTTTGATAGAGGCCGCATTGCAAGAAATGCACGCTGGTAAAAAGCCAGAAGATGCCGCAATTGATGGAACGAAAAAGGTTGCTGTATCTGTATTGGCAGGTGTCGGAACAAATGTTGTAGTGTTCTTGCCACTGGCGTTTATGTCAGGTATTATCGGTCAGTTTATGGTTCAGTTTGGTATGACTGTTGTGTATTTGACATTGTTGTCTTTGATGTTCTCGTTTACATTGACACCAATGATGATTGCAGTATTCTTGCGTTTGACGGGCGATAAAAAGAAAGAGAAAAAACAAATAGTCAAGGCAGAACGTGCGACATTGGAACACAGTTGGTTATATCGCTGGTTTGGATTTCAGTTTGCGCATCCTTGGCGCGTAGTGGGTATGGCTGTTGCGATATTTATTGGTTCCAGTATGCTGATGAAATTTGTTGGTAATGAATTCTCGCCGTCAATTGATGCAAATGAAATTGTTATTACTGCGCGTGCGCCAATGGGTTCTGTATATGAAAAATCAGAATCAATCGCGATGCATATAGAAGATAAATTAAAACAGTTCCCAGAAGTATCGGCGACGACTGTAAAAATCGGTGAACGTGGTATGCAGAATATCACAGTTATTGTTGAATTGGTTGACGCATCAGAACGTGACATATCTGATAAAAAATTAGTTCAGCATATGCTGCCAGCATTGGCTGAAATTCCAGATGTAGAAATTCAAATGCGTGCAGGCGAAGCGCGCTCTAACAGCGTCAGCGCGGACTTGGTATTAAATGTATTTGGCGAAGATGACGCAATTCGTGAAGGTTATGCAAATAAAATTATTGAAATTGTAAACAATATATCCGAAGTCCAATCTGCTGTTCGCGCACAACAGTTGCCTGCAATGGAAACTCAATTTGTGCCAGACCAAGAAAAGATGAATTTCTGGGGTGTGCAAAATGCGTATGCTGGTACAACTTTGCGTACAGCCTTGTATGGAAATGACACATATAAATACAAAGAAAAAGGCGAAGAATATCCAATTATTTTGGAATTTGCAAAGCCATTTAAAAACGCTGCTTTGTTTGACAATGTATATGTAAATTCATACAAAGGTATGGTTCCATTGTCTGAGTTGGGTACAATTAAAACTGTGCCTGCAACACCTGATATTCGTCGTCAGAACAAAAACAGATTGACCGAAGTTGATATAAATATTGGTAAATCTACGATGGGACCGGTTCAGGCAAAAATAGAATCAGAATTGGCAAAAATAGATTGGAAACCAGGCTATTATTATGAGTTTGGCGGTATGTCTGAATATCAGGTCGAAGCGGCCAATGAAATCGGCAAGGCTTTCTTGCTGGCAACAATTTTGACATATATGTTGCTGGCTGCGATTTTGAATTCTTTGGCACATCCATTTACAATTGCGACATCTATTTTGACCAGTTTTTCAGGTGTGTTTGTAATGATGTTCTTGACGGGGGCGACAACAAATATTGGTGCGATGTTGGCGTTCGTTATGTTGGTTGGTTTGGTGGTAAATAATAATATTTTGGTGCTGGAACCAACAATCAACCGTGTAAACAAGGGCGAAAAACCATTTGAAGCACTGTGGTCAGAATTAAAAGATAAAAAGAATATGGTTCTGATGACATCAATTGCTGTGGTTGCAGGTATGGTACCACAGTTATGGTCTGTGGACGGTATGAAGGTTGCAATGGGTGCAGTTATGATTGGTGGTATGTTGGCAAGTTTGTTGTTCACATTTACACTGACGCCTGCATTGTTCGTCCTGATAGAACGTGCTCGCAGATGGAAACCAAAATTACTTAGATAAAGTAAAAAAGCCTCTTGTAAATATGGGGCTTTTTTTATACAATTTTGATATAGGTGGTAAAATGGAAACAGATAAAAGTATTTTAAATAAAACATCAGAACAAATATTTAATGAACTGACTGCGAATATGGACACTCGGTCAAGGTATGAATATATCAAATATATGCACGATAATATTTTCGCAGGCAACAGTTCTTTGTGGAAAATTATTCGCTTTGCTTATTCTGTTTTTGGTATGTATTCAACAGACAGACCGCACACAATATACGCAAAACAAATACACGATGTATGTAATGATTTGTATCTTCCGGGTGCTGTGATTCCAAAATATCTGCATGGTGTGATAGATAAACAGACAAAAAAATATAAACATCCATATGACAGACTGTTTATTGTAAAACCAATGCGTGGTATGTCGCAACAGTATATGGCGCAGTACAGAAAAGTTGCTACCATATTCCGATATTTTGAACGAATTGCATCAATTCCATCAGAAAATACGTTGTTGCCTGTTGTGTCGGAATTGTATAAAGAATTGCAACAGCTTGTATCTATGACACGTGTTTGTATGGTACCAAAAGTTGCACGTGATGTTATGAAAACAGGTTCTGTGCAAATGTTGCAGGAATATAATTTGTACGCATCTACTGGTACTGTTTCTAATGCCGTCACTGCCAGACGTGATATTACAGCGCGGGCAAAATCAAATCATAAAAAAACGCGCGATTTATTACGTCAGTTGCACGCCCAAGAACTGGACAGAATGCATCAAAGACACGACGAAGAGCAACAATATGTAAAAGATTTTGCAGAATTTCAAAGTCTGTTGCGTCGTCAGGAACAAGAACGTTCTGAATTACTGCGCACCCAGCGTGACAAGATAAATGCTTTCTGTCAAAGTCATGCACAGCGACAGAAAAAAATAGAAGAAGAAAGACGGCTTGAAAAAGCAAAGGCGCAAATGAAGATGGCGCGCATTTCGCGTATGCGTTAAAAAATCCCCGTTGTGGGGATTTTTTTATTCTTCACCAAAATCCATATCACGTAATTTTTCTGCCCTGGGGGTGATTTTTGATACAGAAGTTTGCAATTGTTCAATGTCATTTTCAATCTGACCAAAATGACGTGCAACATTGCCTGCCCTGTCAGATAGACGGCCCAAATCAGTCAGCAAGAAATCCAGTTCTTTTTTGATTTTTGCAGCAACGCGTTTAATTTTTATGTCTGATAATACAGCACGAATTGTATTTAATGTTGCCCACAGTGTTGATGGCGATACGATAAATACTTTCTTACGCGCACCGTATTCAACAGTGTTTGGAAATTCGCGATGCAATGTTTCAAATATAGATTCAGATGCGATAAACATCATTGCAGATTCTGCTGTTTTGCCTGCGATAATATATTTTTCGCTGATTGCATCAATATGCTTGCGCACGTCCAGTTCAAATTGTTTGCGTGCCATACCGTCGTCTGCATCTTCTAGCATACGGTTATAACTTTCCAGCGGAAATTTGCTGTCAATAATCATATCGCCTGGCGGGTAAGGTAGTCTGGTGACGCAGTCTGGTCTGACACCTGTTTCCAGTACGCATTGAAAAGCATATGTTTCAGGTGGCATTATGTCGCGGACCAAATCTTCCAGTTGGCGTTCACCAAATGTTCCGCGTGCCTGTTTGTTGCCCATCAGTATATTTTTAAAGTTTGCAATATCACCACTGATATTTTTCAGTTCAATTGCGTTCTGTGATAATGCCCCCAGTCTTTCTGCCAATCTTTCGCGCAGACGTGCATTGTCTTCGCGTAGTGCCGATATATCAACCGTTGGTTTGCGCATCAGCAATGCAACCAGTAAAATGATAATTATTCCCAGTAATACGAAAATATAAGTTGTCATTTGATAATCCTTTGCTATGATAATTATAAGAGGTTTTATAAATGTTGCAAATGAAACTTTGTGGTGATTTGGTTTTGCGTACTGTTTG
>JAZRAD010000090.1:0-20259 GCA_045634405.1 Candidatus Enterousia sp. | reverse complement strand
GCCGCAATCCATTGCTTTATCAAGACTTCAACAGCTTGCTTTTCTTCGGCTGTCATTGCACGACCAAATGAAAAGTCAAATCTTACAGAATCTGGCGAAACCTTGGAACCGCGTTGTTGCACGTCTTCGTTCAGTACCTTACGCAATGCCGCCTGTAACAAGTGGGTCGCAGTATGCGCGCGTGCAGTTTGCTGACGTACATTTGCGTTTATGACAGGGGTAACCACGTCGCCCACAGACAGTTTTTCGTTTAATACACCCTTGTGAATAACAACGTTGTCAACACGTCCAGCCTCGGCCACGGTCATGACGGTTTTGCCATCAATATTTAATTCGCCGCTGTCGCCAGTCTGACCGCCCTGGGTGCCGTAAAAGTTTGTTTTATCCAGTGCAACTTCTACTTCGTCGCCTGCATCTGCAGATTCTACAAATTCGCCGTTACGCAGAATTGACAATACGCGCGATTCCATATCAACTGGTGCATATTTTGCGTTATCGTCTGTGTTTTCCAATTCTGTTTGTGATTCCCAGAATATGCGTGTTCCCTTGGTATTTGCGCGACTGCGTTCTTTTTGTTCTGCCATTGACTTTTCAAAGCCAGCAACATCAACGTCAATATTTTTATCGCGCAAAATCATTTGTGTTAAATCCAATGGGAAACCATAAGTGTCAAACAGTTTGAATGCAACATCGCCCGGCAGGACATTATTGTTCAGTTTTGGCAATTCGCTTTCCAACAATTTCATACCATTCTGCAACATATCTGCGAATGCATTTTCTTCGTTTTGAATGATTTCAACAACGCGCTTTTGTTCGCGTTCCAGTTCTGGATATGCCATACCCATTTCCATAACCAGGGCAGGGTACAGTTTAGACAACAAAGCCCCACGATAACCCAAGATTTGCCCATGACGCATTGCGCGACGCAAGATTCTGCGAATTACATATCCGCGGTCTGTATTTGATGGAATAACACCGTCTGCGATTGCAAATCCAACCGAGCGTAAATGGTCTGTAATAACCTTGAAACTGGAAACGTTTTCAGCTGTTTCTGCAACACCTGTTACATCGCTGACCGCGCGTTTCAAGTTTACAAACAAATCTGTGTCATAGTTGTCTGTTTTATTCTGTAATACCGCCGCCCAACGTTCCAAGCCTGCACCCGTATCAACATTTTGTTGTGGCAGTGGTGTCAGATTGCCGTTTGCATCCCTGTCGTATTGCATAAATACATCGTTCCAGATTTCAACAAAGCGTCCGCCATCTTCGTCTGGTGTGCCTGGCAGACCGCCTGGCATATCTTCGCCCAGGTCATAGTGCATTTCTGTACATGGGCCACATGGACCTGTATCGCCTGCAGACCACCAGTTATCTTTGTCACCCAGTAAAATAGCATCTTTGCCGGCAACTTTCTTCCAGATTTTAATTGCTTCTTCGTCGCTGTAATGTGTCGTAACGACAATGCGATTTGGGTCCAGACCGATTACTTTGGTCAAAACTTCCCAGGACATTTCAATTGCGCCTTCTTTAAAGTAATCGCCAAAAGACCAGTTGCCCAGCATTTCAAAGAACGTGTGATGGCGGCCGTCAAAACCGACGTCTTCCAAGTCGTTATGTTTACCGCCTGCGCGAATGCATTTTTGAACGTCTGCAACGCGTGGTGCAAACGCAGGTTCTGTTCCTTGTAAAATACCTTTCCATGGAACCATACCCGCCACAGTAAACAACAGCGTTGGATCGTTTGGAATCAAGGACGCAGATGGTACAATTTTATGTCCCTTGGATTCAAAATAGTTTAAAAAGACTTTTCTTATTTCATCGTATGTCATAATGTTATTCCTTTATTGTCGGGGGTATTGTATAAATATTCCCCGTATGTTTCAATCAGATAATTTAATTTTTGTGAAAAAAAGTGTATGTTTAATCTTGCCCCGCTGGGGCGGCTGCGTTCAATGCGCCTTTGATAATGGCGTCGTATTTTGAAATAACGCTTTTGATTTGCTTTTTTGCATTTGTTGCAGGTGCAATCGGCTTGCCATATTTTGTTTTTGCGGTATCAATGTCAGAGATAATATAATTGACCCTGTCCATATAGATAGATGACATACCTGCATTTGTTGCGATTATATTTACCCCAGACCACATTATTAAATCAACAGGCAGACGGAAAGATATACTTTCGTTTATATCAGATATTTCATTTGCGTGTTCTTGTATAATGTCGTACCACTGTATCAGATATTGTGTTTTAATGATTGTGCCAGTTATACCGATATGCGGCTGTGTCAGAAAAGTATTTTCATTATCAATGTTGTATTTTCCATACTTTGATGCGCGCAAAACATCAACCAGCTGTGTGCGTATAATGGCAGCATTCTGCACAATTGCAAAAGTACCATCGCCAACACTTGGAATTGTTGTATCCAGTAATATGTCGTCATCATTTACAAATACTGTCCAAGTGTTTTTTAGATTTTTATCTTTGATGTATTGCAGTATTTTACATCTGGACGCCAACAACCCTATATTAAAGTTCGAATTTATGATATGCAGACTTCCGCGATAGCCCAGTTTTCGTATGTGTTTGCGTTTTAGTTTTTTGTTAGGGTTATCATTATGTATTATCAGAACAAATTTATTGCGCAAACGACCCAGTGCCGGAATTGATATGTCCAAGCACTCAGTATTACAGGTTGTTAACCCAACGATAAGATTTGCTTTTTTACGCCACATAAAAAAAGTTTAAAAAAAACTTTCTAAAATTGCAATCACATAGTTGTTTGTGATATAATAACATTTGTAAAATATACAAAGGAATATAACCATGAAACAGACAATGATGTTTGCGATTATGGCAACTGTCGCAATTATTTTAATGGTTGCATTTGATGTAAGGCTAAATCCGAATGCTGTACCTGTATCTGTTGGCGATATTCCGCCAAACGCATTATTTGTATGTCCTGTGGGTGAATCGGCGTGGACGTCTGCGGCGCATATGCTGATGAATATAAAAAAACCGATTCATATTGGTTTGGTATTTGCGACATTGGTATTGATTGCGGTATGGGCATGGGCATTATATCAGAATCTATTAAAAGATAAATTTGATCGTGGCGCATACAAGAATCCATGGGGATATACCAAGTTATTGTTTTGGGCATGTGTTGTTGTATTTATGCTGATGAAAACCCCAGATTCATTTCGCTTTGTTCAGGTTGATGGTTTGTCTGGTAATTGGGTTTTGTGTGATGCGACATCCAAGAATGCACATATGGAAAATATCGAAAAAATACATGATATAAAACAATAAAAATTTGTCAACAATGCGGTTTTTTGCGGTTTTTTAATTATGTGCTTGACTTAAAGGGCAGAATTCTCTACGATTCGAACAAGCAGTACAGGAAATGTTCACAGAATGCTTGCAATACAGAATATGTGGATGTGCAAAACACTGCGAACACCTTTAAAAATTTATGAAAGGAGAAACATATGAACAAACAACAATTAATTGAAGCAATCGCAAACGAAGTAAACGTTACAAAAGCAACAGCAGCTGGCTGCTTGGATGCATTTATCAACACAGTTACAAAAGTTTTGAAAAAGAAAGGCGAAGTTCGCTTGGTTGGCTTTGGTACATTCGCATCTGCAAAACGCAAAGCAACAACAGGCCGTAACCCACAAACAGGTGCTGCAATTAAAATCCCAGCATCCACACAGCCTAAATTCAAACCTGGTAAAGCTTTGAAAGATGCTTTGAACTAAATCGTTTGATTTGTGTAAATTGAAAAAAAAGTTCCCCGATTGGGGAACTTTTTAATTTTTTCTTTACAACTGTTTTTTGATAAAATAAAATTACATTGCATACAAAACAAAGGAAGGAACATATGCCAAAACAAACTACAAAAAAGACTGTAACTAAAAAAACAGTTGCCAAGAAAACGACAGCAAAAAAAGTTACGCCTGTTGTTGAACAGCCACATTGCTGCTGCGAACATAGATGCGGTTGCAAATGTCATCATGGTCATACATTAAAAAAAATAATCGCTGTTATTATCGTTTTTGCGTTGGGATTTGCGACTGCGAAGATGTGCAATACTCATAAAATGTATAAAAAAATGCCACGTCCAGAATTTGATAATGGTTGCTTGGTTGTAAAATGTCCAAAAATGGCAAAGATGGTTGAAAAGATGGATGCAAATCACGACGGCTGTGTTTCTGTCGAAGAATTTAAAGCATCAAAAAAGCATATGCGTCATACAAGACAGCCTATGCACCGTCCAATGCCACAACGTCCAGTTGTTGCAGAATAAAAAACCGCCAATCGGCGGTTTTTTTAATCAAATCGTATTTCTTTAACGACGGCGAAAGCCATTGTGTTGCGCATTGTTGCTGGAACGCTTTGATAAATAGCGTGCTGCAATCAAAACCAACCATTCTAATGACAGTGCGGCCAAGCAAATCAATTTGTTTTCAGCCCCAGATACAAAACCCAAGACATAAACCAACTGTGCAATAAATGATACATATAAAATGCCAAATACGCCTGTAAAGAATACTTTTTTAACTTTTCCAAACATTTTTTTGCCTTCCTATATTTTTTATAATGTTTTATTAAAATGTCGGGTTTCTGGTGCCAGGTACCCGACAGACCCCGCAATAACTTAAACGAATGTGGTCAACAATCGCCAACCATATTCAAGCCATTATTAGGCAGCCATTGCAATGCGAACATTGTCGTTCGCAGCGATTCTATCGCCATTCAGTTTTTAGTCGGCTTTTAACGACGCCATGTCGGATTCAACCAATTTGTCTTTCATCATCTGTCGAATCTATGTCAGCCCCATAACCAAATATGACACAAATCATATCAAGTAATGGTGGAGCTGTGGGGTACCGCCCCCCAGTCCAAAATGACTATTGCACAACGGCTTCAGAATCATCATCACTTGCGTGACGGCACAATTATAGTCTTTTAGACTGGAATTTGCAAGTTTTTAAGTTATAATAAACATCAAGAGGCAAAAAAATGAAATTCTTAGATAAAGCAAAAATATATGTCAAAGCAGGCGATGGTGGTAACGGTTCTGCCAGTTTTAGACGCGAAAAGTACATTGAATTTGGTGGGCCAAATGGTGGTGACGGTGGTCGTGGTGGCGACGTTGTATTTGTTGCTGTGCCAAATGTAAACACTTTGATTGACTATCGTTACAAGACCAAATTTGTTGCAGAACGCGGACAAAACGGTATGGGAAAAATGCGTACAGGCGCATCTGGCGAAACATTGGTATTACCTGTGCCAACAGGAACTGTTATTTTATCCGAAAACGAAGAAATTGAATATGCAGACCTTAACCAAGACGGTATGGAATATCGCGCTGTGCGTGGTGGTAATGGTGGATGGGGCAATCTGCATTTCAAAAGCCCAACAAATCGTGCGCCAAAACAGGCAAATGATGGTCTGCCAGGCGAAGAAAGAACTGTTATTTTGCGTCTGAAATTGATTGCAGATATTGGATTGGTTGGCTTTCCAAATGCCGGTAAATCAACATTGTTGTCTGCGGTAACATCGGCACGACCAAAGATTGCAAACTATCCATTTACAACACTGAATCCTCAGTTGGGTGTTATGTATGCACACGACCGTGAATTTGTTCTTGTTGACCTGCCTGGATTGATTGAAGGCGCGCATACTGGCGTTGGATTGGGCGATCAATTCTTGGGACACGCGGAACGTACAAAAATGATTTTGCATGTAATTGACGGTACAGAACCAGACTGGGCGGCACGATACAAGGCAATTCGTCATGAAATGGATTCGTATGGTGGCGGACTGGTAGGCAAACCAGAAATGGTCGTTATCAACAAAACCGACGCAATCGAAGATTCTGAATTTGCCGACAGAATGTCCGCATTTAAAAAGTCTTTTGGTCGCAAGAAAAAGCCAGAAATCGTTGCAATCAGCGCGGCTGGTCGTGTTGGAATTGCAGAACTGATACTGACGATTGAAAAAATGTTTTTGGGTTTAAAATAATTTTGATTTTTAGTGTTTTCTCTGCTATGATTTGGTCAGAAACACAAACCATAAAGGAGAAAACAAACCATGGTATCATTAAAAGGTACACAAACAGAAAAAAATCTGTTGATTGCGTTTGCAGGTGAATCTCAGGCTCGCAATCGTTATACAATGTATGCATCCAAGGCCAAGAAAGACGGTTTTCAGGCGATTTCAAAAGTATTCTTGGAAACAGCAGACCAAGAAAAAGAACACGCATCACGTTTGTTTAAATTCTTAGAAGGCGGTGATATTGAAATCACAGCATCTTTCCCAGCTGGAAAAATCGGCACAACTTTGGAAAATTTGCAGGCTGCTGCATATGGTGAACACGAAGAAAATACAGAAATGTATCCAAAGTTCGCACAAATTGCTGCCCAAGAAGGTTTTCCTGCAATTGCAGAAATCTTGAAAAATATCGGCTTGGCAGAACGTTATCATGAATCTCGTTTCCGCGCCTTGGCCGAAGCAATCGAAGACGGCACATTGTTCAAACAAGACAAAATCGTTATGTGGCGCTGCACAAACTGTGGTATGTGGCACATTGGAACCGAGGCTCCAACAGTATGCCCTGCATGCTTGCATGACCAAGGTTACTTTATCAGTGAAGGCACAACATCACGTTGTGATACAAACGAAGGTTTCTGTGAATATTCAGTTATCGACGATTAAAAAAAACCGCCAATTGGCGGTTTTTTTTATTGTTCATTGATTGCATTTTCAAAATCAGATTCGTCCCAAATGGTAATCCCCAGTTCTTGTGCGCGGGTCAGTTTGCTGCCCGCGTCTGCGCCTGCCAGAACAATGTCTGTTTTGCTGGAAACGCTGCCTGATACAGTTGCGCCCATTTGTTCCAAGATTTCTTTGGCGGCATCGCGTGTATATTTTGATAATGTGCCAGTTAAAACAACTTTTTTGCCTGACAACACGCCGTCTGTTTTTGTTTCTTTGATTTCTGCGTCGCGAACATTTACCTGTGCTAATAATAAATCCAATGCGCGCGCATTGTGTTCATCTGCAAAGAAAGAAACAATCTGATCTGTCATTACTTCGCCAATACCATCAATGTTTGTCAGCTTCCACTTTGGGGCGTTGCGTATGGCGTCCAGTGTGCCAAACGCGCGTGCCAAGATTTTTGCGGTTACCTGACCAATGTCTGGTATTCCAATTGCGAACAAGAATCTGTGCAGGTCAATATTGCGTGCTTTTTCAATTGATTGGTTCAAGTTATATACAGATTTGTCCCCAAACCCATCCAAATTTTTAATTGCGTCAGCGTGTCTTTCAATCAGTGTGAATATATCTGCCGGTGTTTCAATCCAGCCACGTGCGATAAAAGTTTCCAACTGTCGCCCGCCCAGTCCATCAATATCAAACCCGTGGCGTGACACAAAGTGTTCCAGTTCACCCAGTCGCTGGGCAGGGCAGGTCAGCGTATTTACACATCTGCGTGCAACTGCGCCAGCCTCTTGGACGACATTGCCGCCGCATATTGGGCAGATTGTTGGAAATACATATTCTGATGCGCTTGGATTTTGTTCTGCAACCCCGATAATTTGTGGAATGACATCGCCTGCGCGTTGAACGATAACTTTGTCGCCAATGCGCACATTCAAGCGTGCGATTTCATCTGCGTTATGTAATGTCGCGCGTGATACAACAACACCACCAATATTTATCGGTTCCAGTTCTGCCACAGGTGTTAAAACCCCTGTGCGTCCAACCTGAATTGTAATATCGCGCAGTTCTGTAATCGCGCGTGCTGCAGGAAATTTATATGCGACTTCCCATCGTGGGCTGTTTGCGCGACTGCCCATACGTTCTTGGGTCGCAATATCATTGACTTTCAGAACCAGTCCATCAATATCAAATGGTATGTCTGGGCGTATCAGCATAATATCGTTATAGACCTGTTGAATATCAGCCATATTATCTGCATGTCTGGCCCATTGACGCGTTGTTTTAAACCCCCAAGATTCCAGCCTGTCAAAATATTCTGATTGTGTTGCAAAGTCACGACTGGATATTTCGCCATATGTGTATGCGAATGCGCTAAGTTTGCGTGTTGCGGTTATTTGTGGGTTTAATTGACGTAGTGATCCAGCGGCGGCATTGCGTGGGTTCGCGAATTGCTTGTCTGATTCTGCGTTCAAGGCGATAAAGTCGCTGCGCTTCATATATACTTCGCCACGAATTTCAATAACATCTGGGAAATTGCCAGTCAGTTTTTGTGGAATGTCTGGTATAGTTTTCAAGTTTTCTGTAATATCTTCGCCCATAACACCGCTGCCACGGGTCAGACCACGAACCAAGACGCCATTTTCATATCGCGCTGCATAAGATACACCATCAACCTTTAATTCTATGAATATATTCCGATTGGTCAGTTTGTTGAACCAGTCTGCAACCTCGCTCTCGTTAAATACGTCTGAAATAGACAGCATTGGTACGCTGTGTGGATATGATTTGAATTTTTCGGATACAGCAGCGCCAACATGGGTTGATGCGCCATCTTTGGCCAATGTTGGGTATTGTTCTTCGATTTCCAAGGCGCGCTTTTTAACGGCGTCGTATGTGGCGTCGTCAACAATTGGTGCGTCGTTTTGATGATATGCAATATCCCACGCTTTCAGTTTTTGAATCAGGTCTGCATGCTCGGCCAAAATAAATAAATCAGGTGTATTTTTCATAATGCGTATTATAGAAAAAACATCCCCCTAACACAATATGAAAATAACGACGGTGTTTAGTTTATTGTATAGTATATTCGTAATCGGAGCCTTCTTCAAGTTTGCATGTTTTGTTCATCTGATTAAATTCAAAGTATACAGTACCGCATTTGCAGAAGCTGTCTTCTGTGTATTCTCCTTTTAGTGTTTTTTCACAGTATTCTTTTGGCATATTTGCGTATTTTTCATCGCGTTCACACGCCTTGTAATCAGACGAAGGTTTATAGCCACGACCGCATTTATGCACATAGCAATCAGGTATGCCAAATGAATTGTATTGTACTTTTACTTCTGTGGAATTTTTTATGCGACCTCTACACTCCATTTCTGTTGGTTCTTGTTTGCATTCACGCATTTCGTGAGGATACCAGCCTGGGTCACATTCTGTAATTTCACAGTAGCTTGTGTGTTGTACGCATTCTTTTGCATGCGAAATATCTTTACAACATTTTTCTTCTGGTTCTGGCTTACTTGTTGGCTTGGCAACATCTGATTGGCTGGCTGGTTCTGCTTCTGCTTCTGGGGGGGTGGTGTCGGATTCTTTTTTCTTGCAAACGCCCCCGATAACTTCATGGGTGTCAATGCATTCTGTAATCTTGCAACTAAACGAAGATTCTGTTACTTTTTCATATACGCATTTTGTCACAGCCTTGTCAACACTGCAGTCCTTTACCGGGCAATCGTCGCCAACCTTAAATGTCCAGCGAATTTTCCATTTACCGGTTTTATCGTCTTTATAACATTCTGTTCCAGATCTATGTTGTGTTATTTTTTCGCAATCTTCTTTTTTGTCTATTGTTTGGCTTGTGCCAATTGTGTTGTCTGGCGTTTTTGCTTCTTTGTCTTCTTCTGCTTTTTTTATTTCTGCCAATTTGGCTTTCAATGCGTTTTCTAAATCTTTTAATTTTTGTTCTGCGTCGGTAAATGCGTTTGTTGGGGTGTTTGATTTACTGCGTGCGGTTGTTGTGGCGGTGCCTTTCTTTCGGGGTGTGGCGGCCATGGTGTCAAATGTTGGGACGGCTGTAATTAAAAAAGTCATAAAAACAGACAAGAAGATTTTCATATTTCGCCCCTACGTATTTAATAATAAAGATTGTATGGATTTTGATAACAAAAGGCAAGGCTAAAGTTGCAGCCTCTTTCGCCTACGGCTCGAACCCTCTGTTCGGGTTCAAATCCTTGGATACACAAGACAAATTAAAACACCGCCAAACGGCGGTGTTTGAATTCGTGGCGCATCCAGAAGGATTCGAACCCTCAGTCTTCTGATCCGTAGTCAGATGCTTTATCCAGTTAAGCTATGGATGCAACGGTTATATATTCTATATCATTTTATTCAAATTGCAAGCAAAAATAATATTTTTTTATCTTATTTTATTTTTACCATGGTACATCAGGTTATAATGATGACGACATACGGATTTATAATTGCTGTCGCCGACGGCAAATTGGTCGCCTGCATGAATGACATTGCCATTTGTATCAAAGCGCAAATGATGTGTCGCCAGTTTTGTGCAACCTTCTATTTGACATGGCGATTCCATACGATGTAATTTTGCGCCGACTTCGATAAGACGTTGTGATGCAGGAAATATTTTTTCATTACTGTCCACCATCAAGCCATAACACATTACAATCTTGTTTTGACTGTCGGCAATGTGAACCAGTTTATCAATGTCTGCTGGGGCAAAGAATTGAACTTCATCAACCAGTATGATTTTTGTGTCTAGTTTCGGGGTATAGTTTTGCAAATTTTGCATTGCGACCGCATCCCATTTCAGACCAATTCGTGATTCTATTTTGCCGTTGGCGCTGCGTGTGTCAAAAGACGGTTTTATAACCTCGGTCTGGTTTTGATTTTTTGTAAAATTATGCGCACAAATTATCAGTGCTGCAGACTTTGAACTGCTCATCACGCCATAGTGAAAATGCAAATTTGCCATATTGATACCTTCCTTTAGCTTTTGTTTTTAAATCATTGAGTTTAGTTTTTTAATTCTGTTTTTGATTGGTGGATGCGTTGCAAATAATTCTGATGTAAATTGACTTGGTTTTGATGGGTTTGCAATACAAATTGCTGCCATAGATTTTACATTATCCATTGATTTAATTCGTGAATCAGAACTGATTTTTTTTAACGCACTTGCCAATGATTTTGGGTCACGTGTTATCAGTGCACCAGTCGCATCGGCGGCATATTCACGGTTGCGTGAAACAGCCATTCGTAACAGTGGCGTAATGATAAAGTTAAATACAGTAAATGCCAGCCAAACCATCATTAAAATCGCAGCACTATTATCACGATTATTATTATTTGATGTTCGGTGATGATCTCCGTACATAATTGTTCGCGACATTACATCTGCGATAAATACCGTTACACCAATACCTGTAATCATCAGCATATCAAGTCTGATATCGCGGTTACCGATATGAGCCATTTCGTGTGCAATTACGCCTGTCAGTTCGTTCTTGTCCAGTTTGTTTATTATTCCGCGGGTCAGTGCAACGGATGCGTCATGTGGTGTTCGTCCTGTGGCAAATGCGTTCAGTGAATTGTCGTTTATGATATATACGCGTGGTGTTGGCAGGCCTGCTGCCAGCGCGACATTTTCCACCATTCTGAAAATTTCACGATTTTCTGGGGTATCAGGCTTAATTTCGGTTGCACCTGCGGTATTTAAAATCATTGAATCGCCAAATGCCCATGAAATTATCATCCATATCATACATGCGATAAAAGTTGGTATTGCCACAGAAATAGTTGTCTCAATCGCCTGATTCAGTGGTGCGACAATCCATACGAACAAGAATATCAATGCGATAAAAATCATTGGAAATAATGCCACCAATAACAAGGTTTTAATGTTATTAGAACGAATATGATCATAAACTGTTTGTGTTTTTTTCATGGTAAAAATTCCTGTTTAGTTTACTAATAGCAAAAAAAATAAATTTAGTCATGAAAAATATTTGCAAATATGGTATAATATTCTTATGCGGAGAGTTGGTTTATTTCTTATATTTAGTTTAACAACTGTTGCCTATGGGGTGGAACAGGGTGTTTTGACCCGCGGCGCGCAAAAAAGTTTTTTGACTGCCCAAACATTTCCGACCGTATTTCAAGACCTTTCTTTTGTTGACAGAATGGCCATCAAGACCGAGGGGTATGAACCATGGGAAAGCGAGTATGATGATAACGGACGCTGTATAAAGCATTGTGCATACGATGGTATTACAATTGAAGAAGATATTGCGCTGTCTAAAAGACAGACAGAACTTGCGTTAAAAGAGTTGAAACTAAAGGGGTATATTAGTGGCGCAGTCCAACCCCCCACTTTACCAGAGCAGAAAAAAATAGTGCAAAGTGAGACTCCTGTACAGAGTAATATTCAGCAACAACAAATAGTGCAAAGTGAGACTCTTGTACAGAGTAATATTCAGCAACAACAAAATGTTCCCACAGTTGTCTCAAGTAATGAAGATGCTAATGTACAGGATATAAATAGATCTGTTCCGTCTGTTGATTTGTCTGGGGTACCATTTGGTTCACCTGTGCGTGGAAGACCAATAATAACTTCTAAATTTGGTATGCGTATGCATCCAATAAAAAAGATAATAGTGATGCACAAAGGTGTCGATATTAGTGCGAAAGAAAGAACAAAAATAATTGCGCCCGCAAACGGCAAAGTTACAAAAATATGGGATGAGGGTAGCACAGGTTGTGGTAAGGGGCTAAAAATACAACATGACATGGGATATGAAACTGTTTATTGCCATTTGTTAGATTGGAAGGTCCGCATGGGGCAAACTGTTGTGTTGGGACAGGTGATTGCGCTCAGTGGTAATACTGGTGGATCAACAGGGGCACACTTGCATTACGGTATTAAACATAATGGGGTATTCGTAAACCCAGAAGAATTTATCGGACGCTAGTTTTTTGTTTTTTTAAATTTAACATCAAAACTGCCGTTGTTTACAGGTTTTACAGATGTTATATGTGGTGCCAACAGGCTGTCGCGCGCCCATTGTTGGAACTTTATTTTTAATATTCCACTGGCGCCTGTGATAATTGTTGCGTCTCGTGTGCCAGATTTTGCCAAATCCATAATCGCACACCATGCCTGTTCTTCGGTAAGATTATGTAAATCCAGTTTTGCATATTTTTGTGGTTGTGGTAGTGGCTCTGGCATTCGTGTTGATAGATGCAGTTGTTTGCGCACTTTGTTTTTTACATTGGATTCTGGTACAAATGCTTGATTGCCCATCTGTTCAATATCGATATCCGTCAGATGTTTCATTGTTCACCCCACTTGAAAACAAGAACACGTTCTGTACCAGATAAATCATTTTGTGCTGATACAAATTCCCAACCGCTATGTGTAAAGATGTTTTTTATATCATTGCCTTGGTCAATGCCTATTTCCAAGTACAATTTGCCGCTGTTTTTTATCCATTTTTTTGCGTTCTTTGCGATTTGTTCGTATGCAGCCAGACCATTTTTATCTGCGTACAGTGCGATTTTTGGGTCGTGCATTGCACCATCATCAACGCGGTTGTCATTATATGCAATATATGGTGGATTAGATACGATAATATCAAATCTTTTGCCAAAGTTATATGTTTTTGCAAAACTTGTACGGATTGTTTGTATTTTATTGTCCAGCCCCAGTGTTTTTATATTGCGTCTTGCGACGCGTAATGCGCGTCTTGAAATGTCAACTGCAATACCTGTGGTGTTTGGTATGTTTTTTACCAACGAACAGATTACGCACCCTGTGCCAGTACCCAAATCCAAAATGGCAGTTTTTTTGTTTTTATCACAGTCTGATATAACAGTGCAAACCAATGTTTCGGTATCTGGGCGTGGGTCCAGAGTATATTTGTTTGTATAAAACTTTAACCCATAGAACCATTTCTGATGAATTATCTTGGCCACAGGTACACCACGACGCAATTGAAATGCCATAAAGAGAACCCGCACCCAAGATAGATTCTGGGCGTTTTCTGTGATGATACGGGCAGCACGAATACCACCAGATTTTTGTAAAATTGCGAACGCTTGATTTATTTTCATAAAATGATTATAATCGGTGTCATGAAAAAAGCAAAAGATATTATTACCACAGCAAATCTGACACGTCTTGTTATGGCATTAGCTGTACTGCTTAGTCTGATTGCTATATTTTTGGTTGTAACGCGTCGTGCGCCTGTGCGTTCGCATATAAATAACGAATGTAAAACGGTTGTTGTTGTGTCCAGTGGCGACACTTTATCTGGTCTGTTATTGGCCCAGGGATTGTCGCATAGCGATGTAAATGAAATCGCGCGCGTCTTGAAAAAAGATGCAGATATAACAGGTTTGCGTGCCCAGCGTGACAAACTGGAATTTAAACGTCCTGATACAAATTCGCCTGTATCTCAAATTACGGTTGTGCCGTCACCATGGCGTCAAGTTGAACTGACATGTAATGAAAATGGTGGCTGGGATTGCAAGACGGTTGATGTCGCACGTGATACGCGTGCTGTATGGCGCAGTGGTGAGATTTTAGAAGGCGACAGTTTTTATCTGGCGGGTCAGCGTGCTGGAATCCCTGCCGGTATATTAATAGAAGTATATGACCTGCTGGCGTTTGAAATGGACTTTGAACGCGATGTTCGTGCCGGTCAAAAGTTCTGGGTTTTATACGAAGAGAACTTTTCTGATGGCAAAAAAATTGATAATGGTAATGTTTTGGCTGTGTCTTTTCAGGCATTACGTGGAAATGTTGAAATGTATCGTTTTAAAAAGTCTGATGGCACAATTGGTTACTATGATGCCGAAGGTAATGGTGCAATCAAATCGTTAAAACGTACACCAATCAATAACGCAAAGATAACCAGTAATTTCTCTAAAAAGCGCAAGCATCCGGTTCTTGGGTTTACCCGTGCGCACAAGGGTGTGGATTTTCGTGCACCAACAGGTACACCAATTCCTGCGGCTGGTGCTGGGCGTGTTATTGCACGTAGTTATAATCGCGGACACGGTAATTTTGTAAAGATACGTCATAATGGCTCTTTTGAAACATTGTATGCCCATATGTCCAGATTTGCCAAGGGTGTAAATGTTGGTACAAATGTTCGTCAGGGGCAGATAATTGGTTATGCTGGTTCGACTGGCTATTCAACAGGGCCACACTTACATTATGAAATTATCAAAGATGGTGTGCATGTAAATCCAATGACAGTTAAATTGCCTGCAATCAGTAATTTGGGCAAGGCTGATAAAAAGAAATTCTTGGAATATCGCAAGACATTGGATCAAGGGATAGAGCAGTTACAACGACACCCATCAATGTTTATTCAATTATAAAATAACGCCCAGACGGGCGTTTAAATTTAAGTGTATTTATGCGGCAATATGTTTCTGTGTATTGTATGTTTTGTATGGTATAGGTACCTTTTCCTAAATGTTGTATTACCATTGCAAGATGTAAATAAAAGCTTTATAATGTGTATGTCTTATACAAAGACAAAACAAACCTTGAAAAGGAGAAAAAAGAGATGAGAGGACTAACGAACTATGTTCTTATACCATTGACATTTATCGGTGCCCTGAACTGGGGATTGGTTGGTATCTTTGGTTTTGACTTGGTTGCATTTTTATTTGGCCCTGCAACATTGGCCAGTAACATCGTATATGCACTTATCGGTATTGCTGCGTTGATATGGCTGATATGGATGTTCATTGACCGCCCTGTATCACGTGATCGTTAATTGCGTACAAAAAATAAAGTTTCATGTCTGCGCCCCGTGCATTGGGGCGTTTTTTTATTGAAAAGTGATATATTTGCTATAATATTAAAAATAACTAACCCAAAGGAGTTTTAATATGTGGACTGCTGTTGCTGTTGTTGTTATTTTTGTATTGTATTTCATTTCTATTTATAACACTCTTGTCGCACGTCGCAATCAGGTACGTGAAGCATGGGCGACCGTAGATACACAATTAAAACGCAGATATGATTTAATTCCTAATTTAATTGAAACGGTTCGTGGTGCTGCAAAACATGAAAAAGAAACATTGGCAGAATTGACGCAGGCGCGTACAATGGCGATGTCTGAAAACGGTGTAGCCAGTGCAGATGCCCAGAATAAAATTTCACAGACATTGAAAAGTCTGTTTGCGGTTGCTGAAAATTATCCAGAATTAAAAGCTAATCAGAATTTCTTGGAATTACAGCGCGAATTAGCAGATACAGAAACAAAGATTCAGGCCACTCGTCAGTTTTATAATTCTGTTGTTATGGGATTAAACACTCAGATTGAACAATTCCCATCAAATATTGTTGCAAATATGTTTGGTATTACACCTGCCGAAATGTTTGAAATTGATGAATCTGAAAAAGTTGCACCACGGATTAAATTCTAAATATGGTTCAAGATTTTACTTTACATACACATACTATTGGTTTTGACGGCAAAAATACCATCCAAGAAATGGCCAAGGCCGCAGAAGAAAAAGGTATGGAATTTATCGGTGTTTCAAATCACTTTATTGTGCACCCACAAATAAAGAATACGCGATTTTATGGTTTTTCTGTATCGGGCGGATACAGTAATATTTATCATGACAATCCCGATGAAATATATAATGAATTCAGAAAACATTATACGGAACTGGAACAGGTTGCCGAACAATCAAAAATTAAAATATTAAAGGGAATGGAATTAGACTATTTCCCAGCACAAAATCACAGAAAGATAATAGATGCATTAAAACCGGATTTTTTGATTGGTGCATGTCACTTTATTGAATATGACGGACGCTTGTGTAATATTCACGATATGCAACGTGCGGAACCAGAAACGCAAGCAAAAATGATAGTCGCATATTGGCAAAAAATTAAAGAAATGGCGCATTCTGGAATGTTTAATTGGTTTGCGCATTTAGATTTGCCTGCTCGTGTGAACCTTGGGCTGGAAGATAAGTGGGAAAAACATGAACTGTCAGCAATCGATGCTATCGCGTCCAGTGGCAAACCTGTTGAAATAAATACAGCGTTATATAAGTACGCAGACCGTCCACATCCATCATCACGCATTATGAAAATGTGTGCAGATATGGGTGTTCCAATGTTTCTGGCAGATGATGCGCATCATATCAGTCAGGTATGCCGGCAATTTCAAGATGCAAAAAAATATGCAGACAGTTTTGGTGTAAAACTGGTTGGAATGAACAAGATTCTTTAATCGTTTGCACGTGGGTGTGCATTGGCGTATATATTTGTAATTTCTGCCATATTTACCTTGGTATACAATTGTGTCGTGGATAACGAAGAATGCCCCAACAATTCTTGCAAACTGCGTAAATCTGCGCCACCTGCCAACAAGGCAGTTGCAAAGGTATGACGCAATGCGTGTGGCGTTACATAATCAGGTAATTGCAGATAGTGACGCAGATTTTCAATAACTTTTTGTGCCATACGTGGCGTCATTGGCAGACCGCGCACACTGCGAAATAATTCGTCTGTCGGCATATTGCCAAAAGGGCGCACTTGAATATATTTATCAATTGAATCCCATACTGTTGGTAATACCGGTACCAATCGTTCTTTGTTGCCTTTACCTGTGATGCGTAATACTTCTGGTCGCCCGCGAACATCCATATTTTTTAATGATAGCGCTTCTGATATTCGCAGACCGCATCCGAACAGTAATAAAACCAATGCCCAGTCGCGTGCAGCCAGCCATGGTTCTGTTGCGTCAATATCGCGAATTGCGCCGTGCATATGTTCAATATCTACGGGTTCAATTGCCTTAGACAATTTGCGTGGAACCTTTGGCGAAGATATTAAACCAATTGCATCGTTTTTTATATTGTGTTTGCGTGCCAAGAATTTATAAAAACTACGCAACGAAGATAATGCACGCGCCGTAGATTTGTGGGACAGTCCGCGCTTTTGACGATTGGCCAGATACGAACGAAAACATAACGTGTCCGCACGCGATAAATCACGCGGAAAGGGTGGGGCACCCAAGAAATCTTGATAGAATTTCAGAAAGTCAGAAATATCGCTTTCGTACGCAGTTGCAGTATGTGACGAATAGTTTTTCGTCTGTATCAAGTATTCTATAAATTCTGCAACTGCATCGTTCAAGGCGTGTCCTTATTTAATTTCAAATGTTGCAGATACAGATACGGAAACATCTGTGTCTTTGCTGATAATTGTACCGGTGGCTGTATCAGACATTGCCGCAGCAGTTACCATTTTGGTACGCAACAGGCCATTTTCTGGTGTTGATGGACTTGTATTGCCATATGATACAGATAACAAACGTCCTGCGCGTCTGTTGTCGCCAGACGCCAATGCGTTTGCGCGGACACGTGCGTTTTCAACCGCCACCGACAGGCATTTTTCCATTATGGGTTTTAATACTTCTGGGCTGGTGTACATACGCAGGTTTTCAGAAAACACATTTGGTTTGTCGGCAATTGCATTCAAGACATTTTCAATTTCTGTAACATTGTTGGCAGAAACTTCGACTGCGACGGTTGTTTCAATCCCCAGAACCACAGACTTTTGTTCATCGCGATTCCATTCTGTTTTTTCGTATGAATTAAATTGTGTTGTCTGCATTTCCACCGGCTGTGATTTCAGATATTCTGTGATTTCCGCCATTTGTGTTGTGGCGTTACGCATTGATTGTGCGGCACTGTCCGCCAGTGTTGTCACACGCAGGGTAATTGCGGTCTTATCACGCGGAACAGATGTCAGGCATTCGCCACTAACAGTTATTGTGCGCGTAACATCATCACGGTTCAGCAGTACAACTGATATCAAAACAACCAAGAATATTCCGACAAAAGTTAGTATGCGTTTCATATATTCTCTCTCCTATAATTATATTTATTATCCCAGCATAGCCTTTTTTACACGTGCCAGCGTTTCGGTTGCGACAGGTTTTGCGCGTGCGGCACCATTTTGCAAGATTTTTTCAATTTCATCTGTATTTGCCATCAGTCTTTCGTATTCTGCGCGTGGTTCGGCCAATACAGAATTTACCTTGTCGAACAAGATTGTTTTTGCGGTACCGTATCCCATGCCACCACGACGGAACATTTCTGCGAATTCTGCGATTTCAGATTCAGACGCAAAATGCTTATACAATTGATAAATCGTAGATTCATCAGGATTTTTTGCTTCTTCTGGTGTTTTTGAATCTGTGATAATGCGCATAATCTTCTTTTTCAGTTCTTTTTCAGGCGCCATCAGTGGAATTGTGTTGTCATAAGACTTGCTCATCTTTCTGCCATCCAGACCAGGGATTAAACCAGTGTCACGACCAATTACAGGTGTTGGCATTTTGAATATTTCACCGTATGTTTTATTGAAATAACCTGCGATATCACGCGCAAATTCAACGTGCTGTTTTTGATCAGCGCCAACCGGTACGATATCAGAATTATACAACAATATATCCGCAGTCATCAAAATTGGGTATGTGTACAGCCCCATATTGACACCTGCATCAATATCTTCGCCATTTGCGGTGTTTTTATCCATCGCAGCCTTATACGAATGTGCGCGGTTCATCAGTCCCTTTGGTGTAACATTCATCAACAACGTATTTAATTGATATATTTCATCAATATCAGACTGACGGAACAGGATTGCGTTTTCCAGATTTAGCCCCAACGAAATCAGCAGGGCTGCCGCCTGATAAGTATGTTCGCGTATTACTTTTGCATCGTGAATATTATTTAGCGCGTGCAAATCAGCGATAAACATAAAAGTTTTTTGTGTTTGCGATGCGGCAATTGCAGGTTTTAGTGCTGCAATATAATTACCAAAATGTGGCATGCCTGTTGGTTGAATGCCTGTTAAAACTATTTTTTCTGTACTTGACATAATAATTACCTTTTCTTGAGTTTAATTTTAATGAATTTTTGCTAAAAATGAAAGCCCAAAATAGAGCAGGGTATAAAAAATATTAGGCGGCAACGCGCCAACATTTATTTACTGAAAAGATAAATTTGCTTTTAAACATACTTGGATTATAAAGCAAAATATTTACAAATTCAATAAAAATCCCCCAAACGGGGGATTTTTAGATTTCTGCACGAACTTCTTCGACTTCATAGCATTCAACACGGTCGCCTTCTTTCAAGTCATTATACTTATCAAAAGACATACCGAATTCAACACCACCAGAAACTTCTTTGACTTCGTTCTTTTCGCGACGCAGCTGCCCGATTTTGCCGTCGTATATAACGACATTGTTACGCAACAGTCGTACTAATGCGTCTTTCTTGACGGTTCCTTCGGTCATACGGCAACCTGCAACGCGGATACCTTTGCCGACTGTAAACAGGGCAATAACATCTGCGTATCCGATAAATGTTTCACGCTTTTCAGGTGCCAATTTACCAGACAAGATTTCTTTGATTTCGTCAGTGATGCGATATACAACATTGTGATATCTGATATCAACACC
>JAZRAD010000089.1:0-11883 GCA_045634405.1 Candidatus Enterousia sp. | reverse complement strand
ATAAATTTGGATTCTATTCTATAACGGTTTATAATATTTGTAAAGAAAATGCGTGATAAATTATTCCCCCAACGGGGATGAGATAGAACTAAAAAATACAAAATTCAATGTCATATCGTAATAAATTGTAGAATAAATTTAACTTTGTTTCAACTGTTTTTATTTGGTAATTATTTTGGTTGTGTATGGTTGTTTATTTTGTTATATTGAGCGCAGTAAAAAAGGAAGAAAAGCAAATGTATGATGTAATTATCTTAGGCTCGGGGCCTGCGGGTTTGACAGCAGCACTTTATACTGCGCGCGCAAATAAAAAAACAATTGTTTTAGGTGGTGACAGACTGGGCGGTCAAATGGCTGGAATCGCTACATTGGAAAATTATCCTGGTTGGGCAGGCAGCGGCAGTGAATTGGCTGAATTTATGAAAAATCAGGCGGAAACATTTGGTGCAAGTGTTGAATTTGTAAGTGCTACAAATATTTCAAAAGATGATAATGGAAACTTTGTTGTCGCAACAAATAATAACAAGGAATATGTTGGTAAAACTGTTGTTGTTGCCACAGGTGCCAGCCCACGCAAATTAGAAATTGCAGGCGCACGTGAATTGATGGGGCGGGGCGTTTCTTATTGTGCGACATGTGATGGATTCTTTTATAGCGGTAAAACAGTTATTGTTATGGGTGGCGGAAACAGTGCGTTAAACGATGCGTTGTATCTGGCAGACTTGGCAAAGACTGTAAAAATTGTATATCGCAAATCCGAATTCTTCCGTGCCGAAGCCGTCCTGCGTGAACGTGTGGCACAACGTGAAAATATCGAATGCTTGTTTAATACAGACCTTGAAAAGATAGCAGAAAAACCAGATTCCACAGATGGTGAACTGATTGTCACAACAACATCTGGTGAACAGTTGGTTGTTGATGGTGTGTTCGTTGCAATCGGACACGAAGCCAATACAGACTATCTGTCCGAAGATGTTAAACGTGATGCACTTGGACGTCTTGCGCCATCTGCGTTGCCAGCAGGTATGTTTGTTGCAGGCGATGTTCACAGCGATATAAAAATGCAAATAGCAACAGCTGTTGGAACGGGGTGTACGGCGGGGATGGACGCAATAGCCTATCTAAATAAATTATAATAATTCACCTAAAAACAAATCGGGAATCTCATGTAGCGTTATGTATACTACGATTCCCGATTTTCTTTAATAGTGGAATTTGTACAAAGTAAAAAAAATCGGGAATTTTTATTCCCGACTTTTTTAAAATACGATATTTATCTTTCCGCCGAATTGTATTTCGTCGCTTTCAAATTCATAGTCGATATGACCAATGTATTGTGTGCGACCATATTGGCGTACCATTTTTGTGTGTAACCATTCTTGGTCATAATCGTCGCCAGTCAATGGATCGTCATTTGTTGCCTTGCGGATTGTAAAACCACCGCCAACACGCCATTCTGGGGCTATTCTAAAATAAGCCTCTGCCATAAAGTCGATAAATGACATACCGCGTTCGTCATCAAATACCCAACTGGATTTGATTGTTGCGGCCAATGTCATGCCTGCCCATTGGCGACCAACACGCAGACCTGCATAGTATGTTGAATCTGCATAATATGGTGTGCGGGCATGCGAACTGCCACCAAATTTAAACCCGAACAACACATCAGATATAACGTGTGATTCTGTATCGTTTGCACGACTCATACGATAAACTGCGCCTAGGTCAGTTGCAGAAAAACCATCCAAGTTGCCGTTAAAGTGGTGTTGATAATGTACATTTGCGCCGATTGCCAAGCGTGGATTCATACCATATGAAAATCCCTGACCAATACGCAACATATGATTCCAATATGAAATAGATGTTTGGCTAAGCAGTTCTTCGGCATTTTGCAAATATAGTGGGTCAGAAGAATCGTGTTCTAAAATATTTGCATGTGATGTTGCGGGCGTGACAAAAAAAGCACAAGCCAAGATAGCAGATAAAATTTTACGCATGATGACTTTCTCTCTCCTGTGATATTCCTGTGGGGAACACAGGAATATCGGGTTGTTTATTTAGAATTGGAATATAGCCTGTAAACCAATGGTTGTTTCAGAATATTTATCCAAGTCAGCAGTTCCAATTGGATATAAGGAATTCATTTGTACTGCACCACCGACGCCGTCGCCAATATAGGCAGTTGAATCTTGGTAATATAAATCCAATGTTTTACCGTCTGCATTATCATAAATTGATGTTTTTGCATATAGGTTCAAAGCCATCCAGTCGTTTGGTTGCCAGCCGATTGCAGCGCGAACAGATGCCTGGTCATGCCAATCATAGTTGCCATATGTTGCTTCTACATTTAATGTCCAGTCTTTGTTCAAGACGCTGAATATACCAAGTCCGCCTTCGATATATGTAACACTGCTTTCATCCAGTTGATATGGTATATAGAACATTGTTGTGTCGCCACTGGTGTTTTTGCTAACGATTGCGTTGCCATATGTGTTGCCGTCTAGGTCAATATACCATGCACGTGCCAATCCATAGATTGTAGATTTTTGCACTTTATAGCCGGCTTTGGCTTCAACTAAGAAATTGTTAGCAATGTCTTTTTGGTGCTGAAAGTATCCAGAAAGCATACCAATCCATTGTTCGTTATCAACAAAGCGCCATTGAAGTCCCAAGCCATATAGATTTAGACCGCTGTCATCCATTTTGTCTGTTGGATCATTGTTTGAATATTTGATTTTATAGTCAGATGAATTGTATTGTAACATTCCCAAAATTGCGACACGATCAGATATTCCATAACTGAAATCTTCTTTGATAGAGAACATATCTGTTTCCCATGTGCCAACGATTCCTGTAAAGGAACCAGGAAGAGGAGTGCCATAAGAATCGACAAATGGTACAGTTTGATTTATCGTAAAATCATAAGAACTGTTTGTGAAAGATACGTCTGTTATAGAACCAAATTTCCCGCCCAACGGTTGAAAGAACGGATGCGCCAAGAAATATTTGCGTTTGGCGGTTGTGCGAACTGTTTCAGAACGAGTTCTGCGAACAGTTGTTTTTGTTTCTGTTGCAGATGATGATTTTGCGCCACTGTATTGCTTATACATTGCACTGCGGTTTGCTGGCTGGGTGTAATACATTTCGCCAGAATTTGAAGATTTGTATGTGCTGTTGTTTGTTCTATATTTATTATAGTTTATGTTTTCGCGTGTGCGTGTTGATGGTGCACTGCTAAGATTTGCGCTGGAACCGGCGCGTGTACCCCAATTGGTTGCTGCAGATGCATCATTTGCAGATAAAATTGCCAATGCACCGATGATAACTGACAGTTGCTTTTTCATAAATAATCTCCTTTTGGATGAAATTATATCATAAAAAGGGTTTTGAAAAAAGAATAAAAAACCGCAATTGCGGTTTTATTTTTCAAACTCTGATTTGTTCGGAAAGCGTGTTTCCAGGTAGTTTATATTAGCCTGTAACATTTCTGGTGTATTGTCGCCAGAATCATTAATGCAGAATATAGCACATTTTTTTAATGATTTTTCATGCCCTAATATGCATGGGCATACATACGATGATTTTCCTGTTTTATACCAATGTAATGTATTATAAATAAAGTCCAGAATTTTATGACGACCGCTTTTGTGTGGACGTGAACGATATAGTTTTCCACGTTTGTGAACAACTGTGTACAGGTCAAACATCCAACGATGCAGTTCAGATTTTGTACGGAATTTATTTTTTACTTGATTATCAATGATTGGTTTTATTATCGGATTATTTTGACACTGAATCCACATAGATTTTATATATGGATCAATACTGTGTGATGGTGCATATTTATAAAATTTGCGACCGTACAATACTTCTATCATTTTTGCACTTAGCAGTAATATAGATTGGTATGAACTGGCATTGTCCAGGCAAAAACCGATGTGTTTGCTTTTTGGGTGTTTTGTAACATGACGGGTTTTTGTGTTGCCGTGTTTAGTAAAGAAAAATGACGGTGATAACTTTTTGTTAATGAAGATATCGTCATTCATAATAACAAAATGTTCTGATAAATTTGGAATATTTGGTATGCACATCTCTATCGCCGTAGAATTAAACGTAGGTAACGCATCCGCTGGCATAATTTGTTCGTGTGGAACAATGGTTATTTTTGGATGTTTTGTGTTTAGCCATTTTGGAATTTGGCCAAATCCTGTGATGATATAGATATGATTTACCCAAGGTGCGTTTTCGGCGACACTGCGAAAAGAATATTTAAGTTCGCCATTATCACGATATCTTTCATCAGATGTTACGCCACGATGTTCAGGAATTTTGTGTCCAAGTTCTTTTAGCCACTTATTTTTTTCTGCTAGCCATTTTTTGTCAGAACCATCAACCCATAAATAAACGATATCTATTTTTTGCATGTTATATTCCTATTTTTATGCAATCGTATTATACTATTAGGAATGTTTTTTGCGCAATTATTTTTTTCCAAAGTGTTTTTTTAATATATCGTATGCAGCAGATATTTTTGCAAATTCTGTGGCTGCGTTTTTCTTGTCTGTTGGGGTGTCTGGGTGGTATTTTTTTGCCAAGGCACGGTATTTTACGCCAACTTCACGCCATGATGCAGATACACCCAAGTCAAAGACTTTTAATGCAGATATAACGTTTGATGGTAATTTACTTTTTGCAGGCATACGGTCAAATTTGCTGCGACCTGTGATAAAATCGTTTATAAAATTTGCGTAATCAGATGCATCTTGATTTGCGGATTTTGCATCTTTCAATGGTTCTCCAAATGTTTGACGTTCCCAATCGTCTTCGATTTCTTCGGGGGTCATATTGGCATAAAAGTTCCAGTTTTTATTGTATTCTGCAGCGTGTTCACGGCAGAAAAACCAATATTCTTTTAAGTCGCGTGTTTTTGGTGCGCGACATGTGCCGGCTTTGGTGCAACCCTTGAAATCGCATTTCTTTATCATTTTTTTACTTACCTTTCTTGTTTGCCAATGGATGATGATTTGATATTGTTTCTTTTAATTTTTCAGGCATTACATGTGTGTAAATTTGTGTTGTTGAAATATCTTCGTGTCCCAACATTGTTTGTATTGCGCGAAGATTTGCGCCACCAGCCAACAGGTGTGATGCAAATGAATGACGCAATACGTGTGGGCTGACACGGTTTTGTTCAATGCCAGATAGCATAGCACACTTTTTTAATATCTTAAAAAAACCATCGCGTGTTATGTGACCTGTTTTTCCGTTTGAAGGAAATACATATTTTGAATTTGTGTCCCCACGTGCATCCATCCATTTGTTTAGTGCATGTATTGCTGCGTCGTGCATTGGTACAAGTCTTTCTTTTGCGCCTTTGCCGTGGATAAGTAATTTATTTCCTAAAATTCCAGATATTGGTAATTCGCATAATTCGGATACACGCAGACCAGATGCGTATAATAATTCAATCATTGCACGAAGACGTAATGAGTTTCGCACATCGCCAGCAGATGATATCAATAATTCTATCTCTTCAACAGATAGAAATTTTGGCAGGGCGCGATTTCTTTTGGGTAATTCAAGATTTGCTGTTGGATTTACTGTGATAATTTTTTCCAGCATTAAAAATTTGTAAAAACCGCGCAGGGCAGATGCCTTGCGTGCAACTGATGATGGTTTGTCTGGCAGCGATGATAAATATTCCTGTACGGCAGATTCTGTAGCATTCATCAATCCGCCGTCAATGGATTCGTTTGCGTGATTTAAATCAGATGCATAAGATGTCAGTGTTTTTTCACTGCGTCCTTTTTCTGCTGATAGTGCCTCTAAGAATATATCTATATAATTCATGGGTATACTACAATTTCTGTTATGTGTTGTGTCGCAGGAAATGATACAAACATCAATGTTACAAGTGCGACAATCAATGTCCATATTATGATTGAGTTAAATTTAGTCTTTTTTTTGCGTTTGAGTGGCATTTAATCCCCCATTAAATGTTGTCAAATGTGTTTATAAATATTCCTGCGCCTGCAATAATTATCAGCGGTGGGGCAATAATAGACAGTATTGGTGGTAATGTGCCTGTTGAACCTAATGCGTTAAACAGGTTGATTAAAAAGTATAGTACAAAACATGCAATTATTCCCAAACTAAATTTAATGCCAAAACTGTAATTTCTGCGCTGTTTTGTTTGCGAGAATGCAACGCCTAGTGTTGCCATCGCAATCATTGTTAGCGGTAAAAACATCAGTGTCCATAATTGTACTAAATGCGGTCTTACAGGCACACCAATATTTTGCATTTTTTTGATAAAGGCAGGTAATTGCCAAAATGAAATTTGATCTGGTTGTAGGTATCTGTCCAGTACGGTTTGTGGTGTCAACAGTGTGTGTGTTTCCCAATCAGATGTTTTTATCGTGCCGTCTGCATACCATATGTTTGCGTTTTGTGCAGATAAGTTGTTGTCAGATAATTTTATACGATTAGCCTCTATTCGCATTTTTAATTTGAAATTTGCACCTTGGACATAAATGGTAGAATCTTTGAATATAATCGCATTGTTTTGTGTTTCAATATCTTGGGCTTGCATGGTTATAAACTGATTGTCTGTATTTTCACGTAGCCAAATTTTGTTGTCGACCAATTGCAACTTGTCGGATGATATGTCTTTGGTGCTAAGGCTGACAGAATAAGGATTTATAACAGTTGTGGCGAGTAGGCCAATTAAAAATGCACCAATAAAAAACGGCTTGGTTGATTGAAAAGGTGACAACCCCGCGCCAGATATAATAATACCTTCGCTGGATTTGGTAAGTTTGTATGATGTTAGTAATGTTCCCATAAATACAGACATTGGTAAAAACATTGGCATATATTCCAGCAGACGTATCCATGAATCAAATAATGCACCCATTGCATTTGCGTTTGATGGCAAGCGTTCTACAAACGTAACAGCTAATATTATTCCGCATACCACCAGTAATACCAAACCAACGCCGGAAAAAAATCGGCGTAATAAAAAACGATTTAAGATACTTGGCCTAAACATATCTATGAAATTATACATTTTTCATTTGATAATTGCAAAATTAAAATGAATGCGTATAATTCCCAAAACAAAATACAATTATAAGGCAAAAAAATGGAAAAGAGACCTATTTCACGTGCGGGTTTTGATAACTTGTTGAAAGAACTAAAAGATTTAAAAGAAAATCAAAGACCAGAAATTCTGGAAACTGTACAGTGGGCGCGTTCTTTGGGGGATTTATCTGAAAACGCAGATTACAGTGCAGCCAAGGAAAAACAACGTCAAATTGACAGTCGTATCAGATTTTTAGAAGATTTAATTCAAAATGCTGCGGTAATTGATATTGATTCGTTAAGTGGTAATCGTGTTGTCTTTGGTGCACGTGTTGTTGCTGAAGATGAAGATGGTAATAAAATGCAATGCAGAATATTGTCTGATATTGAATCAGATGGTCGTACTGTTATTTCTTGTACATCTCCTGTGGGGCGCGCGATGATTGGACGATGTGTTGGTGATACTTGTATCGTTAAATTGCCGAGTGGCGAAAAAGAATATGAAATTTTGGAAGTAACTTTTAAAGAGTAAGTTTATTATGTCTGTTCGTGTTCTGCCTGATTATCTGATTAACCAAATTGCCGCAGGCGAGGTGGTAGAACGCCCGGCTAGTGTTGTTAAAGAACTGGTTGAAAATGCACTGGACGCAGGCGCAGATCAGATTGTTATTGATGTAACAGATGGTGGTCGCACAATGATAAGCGTCATAGACAATGGGACTGGTATGACGCGTGATGACTTGGCCAAGGCAATAACACGACATGCAACATCAAAGTTGCCTGATGACGATTTGTTAAACATAAACTTTATGGGATTTCGTGGCGAAGCGTTGCCGTCAATTGCGTCTGTGTCTGATATGACAATTGATACGCATAAACAATCTGATGTAAACGGGTGGCAGATTGATTGTAATACAGCTGAAGTACGTCCGTCAGACTGGGAATTTGGAACCAGAATTCGTGTTAAAAATTTATTCGCAAAAACACCTGCGCGTCTTAAGTTCTTACGTGGGGATAAGGCAGAATTGATGTCTGTATTAGAAGTTGTAAAAAGACTTGCAATGGCACGAACAGATGTTGGTTTTGTTTTGAATAATAAATGGTTCTTTGCAAAAAATCAGGATTTGTTATCGCGTATTTCTGATGTTATGGGCGAAGATGTTGTTGGGCGTATGTTACAGGTTGATGCAGAATCTGGTTCAACGGTTGGTATGAAATTGACAGGTTATATTTCAGAGCCGACATTACGTCGCGCGTCATCTGTGGACCAATATTTGTATGTTAACGGGCGGCCTGTAAAAGATAAGATATTGGTTGGTGCATTGCGTGCGGCATATATGGATGTTATGCATGCGCGTGAATTTCCGCTGTGTGCATTGTATTTAACATTGCCAACAAATGCGGTTGATGTAAATGTATCGCCGGCCAAGACAGAAGTGCATTTCTTGGAGCCAACACATGTGCGTTCTTTTATAATAAAAACTTTGCGTGACAGATTGTCGCAAACAATGACGCAAAATGTTCCAAAAAAGCCATTAAATTTTGTGACAAGTGTATCTCCAACTGTTGCAGCACCACGATTTGATTTTGGTATTAGAAAAGATTCTTTTCAGGTGCGTGATGATATACGTCCTGTTGTGCAAAATCCGTTTGCGTCGCCTGTATCTGTGCCACAGCACAGTGAAGAAAAAATAGAAACAGTTTTTGTTGATTTGCCGCTGGGGCGTGTTGTAGGGCAGGTTGCAAATAAATATATAATCGCACAAAAAGACGACAATATGATTGTCGTTGATCAGCATGCTGCACATGAACGTATTACTTATGAAAAACTGCGTCAGTATAAAATCAAATCACAGCCGTTGTTGACACCGATTGTTGTAAATTTGCGCGAAGAAGATGTTGTGGCTGTTATGGCAATCGCAGATGAATTAAAACGTTCTGGATTGCATATTGATACATTTGGTGACGCGGCAATTGCAATATTTGAAAAGCCGGCTGATTGGGATTTGAACTGGGGTGATGTTTTACATAATATCGCGGATGAAGTGCGTGAAAACGGACATTCGTCTGAATTAAATGAAAAATTGCATTTGAAGTTGGCAAACTATGCGTGTCATCATTCTGTGCGGGCAGGGCAAAAACTGGACTTGATGCAGATGGATACTTTGTTGCGCGATATTGAAAAGACAGAGCGGGCAGGGCAATGTAATCATGGGCGGCCTGTATATAAAATCATTCCAATTGCGGAAATTGATACTTGGTTTGAAAGATTGTAATTTTTCTTATTTTTACTTTACAAATCGGGCTTTTTTTACTAATGTGCCTATATTAAATCAAGGAGAAAATATATGGAACAAGCAGAACAAGTTGTTGATACAGTTGTACAAACGACTGCGACCGCACCACAAAATGGCTTTTGGGGTATGGTTTTGTATTGCGTTGTGGTATTTGGTGTTATCTATCTGTTGATGATACGACCAAATAAAAAACGCATGGCAGAATATCAAAAAATGTTGGATTCTTTAAAGGTTGGTAATCGTGTAATGGCGGCCGGCATTTATGGGACAATCAAAAAAATCAATGAAAAAACAATAGAAGTAGAAGTTGCCAAAGGCGTTGTTATCGAAGTGGTAAAGAACGCTGTGGCAAGTGTTGAATAAAAGGTAAGTAAAAGGGTAAAGATATGTTTAAAAAATTGGCGATAATTTTTGTTGCTGTATTTTGTGTGTTGTTGGCGGTGCCAACAATGTCGCCAAAATTGGCGCCTTATTTTCCATCTTGGATTGGACCCGTTTCATTGGGGTTGGACTTAAAGGGCGGTGCGCAACTGTTGTTAGAGGTTGATACCAACACAATGTTCACAGAAAAAACAGAGCAGTTGTACGAAGAAACACGCAGTACATTGATTGACAGAAATAAGGGTGTTATTCGTTTTTCAAATTTGCGTAATCATGATGGTGTTGTGTCATTGGTTGTGCGTGATGAAAAACAGGTTTCTGATGCCAAGGGGCGTTTAAAGGCTGCGTTTGGTAATACTGTGGATATTAAGTCTGATGGTAAAACAATAATATTGTCTTATTCAGATGTGCAGAAACAAGAAATGGTCAAAGATGCGTTGGCGCGCAGTATTGAAATTGTTCGTCGTCGTATTGATGCGCTGGGTACCAAGGAACCATCTATCCAAAGTCAGGGTGGTAAATATATCTTGGTTCAATTGCCTGGTGTGGATAATCCAGAACATATTAAAAACTTGATTGGTCAGACTGCAAAGATGACTTTCCATTTGGTAAATGAAAATGTTACAAGTGAACAGGTGGCATCTGGTCGTGCGCCAAATGGTACAGAAATTTTACCTTATATGGATATGGGTGGTTTGCCAATCGCTGTGTATTCCAGGGTAGAAGTTTCTGGCGAATCGTTAAAGGACTCACAGGCTGAATTCGATCAGCATAATATGCCTGTTGTTTCAACTGTGTTTGATGCGTCTGGTGCGCGCAGATTTGCAAAACTGACAACAGAACATGTAAATGAACGTTTTGCAATCGTTTTGGACGGTAAAGTATTATCTGCGCCTGTTATTCGTGAACCAATTCCTGGTGGACGTGGTCAGATTTCTGGCGGCTTTACATTACAAGGTGCCAAAGATTTAGCTGTGCTGTTGCGTTCTGGTGCGCTGCCTGCGCCATTGCAAGTAATTGAAGAACGTGTTGTTGGTGCTGGACTTGGTGCTGACACTATCGAGGCTGGTAAAATCGGCGCAATCGCAGGTGTATTATTTATCTTTATATTCTTGTTCTATGTTTATCGTGCGTTTGGTGTTATCGCTGGTATCGCATTGATGGTAAATTTGGGAATGATAGTTGGGTTGACTGCATTGTTTGGCGCAACGCTGACATTGCCAGGTATTGCAGGTATCGTACTGACGTTGGGTATGGCGGTTGACGCAAACGTATTGCCGTTTGAACGTATCAGGGACGAAGTAAAATCTGGTACACCAAGCCTGCGCGCGGTAAATATGGGATTTGATCGTTCTATGAAGACTGTTTTGGACGGAAACTTGACCACATTGATTTGTGCGTTGGTATTGTTCCAATTCGGTGCCGGTCCAATCCGTGGATTTGCGGTAACGCTGTCTATTGGTATCTTGACAACATTGTTCACATGCGTTTGGTTGTCCAAGGTTATGATAGACTGGTACATGAACGGTAAAAATAAAAAAATTGGTTATGCAAAATAAAGTTTGGGGGTAATAGATATGACTTTACATATTATAAAATATCGCAAAATCGCATACATCATTTCTGGTGCTTTGGTTTTGTTATCGGTATTATCACTGTTGTTTCGTGGGTTGAATTATGGTATTGACTTTTCTGGTGGTATTTCGATGGAGGTAACACCAGTAGAAGAATCATATACAATCGATAAAATGCGCGCAGATTTGGATGCGTTTAAACCAGAATTGCAACAGGTTGACGGCAAGGCTATCTTAATCCGTCTGGGGTTGCCAAAGGGCGCAACAGACGCGCAACAAAACGAACGTGTGTCTGAAATCAAAGAAATCTTGGGTAACAAGGTGGAATATGCACAGGTTCAAATCGTTGGTCCAAAAATTGGTGGTGAATTGATTCGTGGCGGTATCTTGGCGATATTGTTTGCCTTTATTATGATGGCCGTTTATGTTTGGATTCGATACAAAGGCGGTTATGCGATTGGTGCATTTTGTTCGCTGTTCTTGGACTTTGTGTTGATGTTTGGGTTCTTTTCAATTACTGGTTTGGAATTCAATCAGACTGCAATTGC
>JAZRAD010000088.1:0-14484 GCA_045634405.1 Candidatus Enterousia sp. | reverse complement strand
CAATCGGCAAGTGATGCCATGCCTTTTCATCTGTGCCACCAATATACATACCTGGACGCAGGCGAACTGGTTCTAGGCCTTCGAGAACTTGTATATCTGATGCATCGTATGTGTGTGTATTTTTCTCTGTCATAGTGATATTATTATTAGAACATTTTTAAATTTTTCGCAAGCCCAAAGAATTTAAGCTTATTTATATTTATGGACTTGATTTTTTTGTTGGCTGTCTTATATATTTTGTATCAATAAAAAGTACCATGGAATTATAAAATGAATAAAAATCCGTATGAAGTCTTGGGCGTTGCGCGTGACGCAACAGATGCTGATATTAAAAAAGCTTATCATAAACTGGTGATGAAATATCACCCAGATAGAAATCCTGATAATAAAGATGCCGAAGAAAAATTTAAAGAGGTAAATAACGCCTTTGATATTCTGAAAGATCCACAAAAACGTGCAGCTTATGATCGCTTTGGTGATGCGGCGTTTGCTGGCGGTAATGCGTCTGGGGCAGGTTTTGGCGGTAATCCATTTGGAAACGGTGCTTTCCGCTTTGATATGGGTGGTGGTGCAGGTATGGAAGATATATTGCGCGAAGCAATGCGTGGATTTGGATTCGGTGGTGGCTTTGGTGGTGGGGCGCAACGTGGCGCGCCTCAGCGTGGCGGACGTGACTTGCTGGACGAAGTCGTTATTGATTTAAAGGATGCATATTTTGGTAAAACACATACTGTGAAATTTTCAAGTAATGTAACGTGTGAAAAATGCCATGGAAACGGAACTGATAATGGCGAACCGGCGCCTGTTTGCTCGCGCTGTGGTGGCAGTGGTTTTGTGCAAACACGCCAAGGCTTCTTTGTAACCGAATCGCCATGCCCAGAATGTAATGGTCTTGGGCGTAAGATAAGTAAAAAATGTTCTGAATGCGATGGAACTGGAACGCAACATAAACAACGTACGCTGGAAGTAAAAATCCCAGCTGGTGTCGAAGATGGTACCAGACTGCGTCTGGCAGGTCAGGGCGAAGCAGGTGCAAATGGTGGCCCGTCTGGTGATTTCTATCTTGATATACGCGTTCGACCGGATAAGCTATTCGAACGCACAGGAAATGATTTGATTATGCATGTCGATGTGCCGTTTACAACATTAGCATTGGGTGGCGAAATTGAAATTGAAACCATTGACGATAAAAAACTTGCGGTCAAAGTACCTGCTGGTACACAGGTTGGTGAAAAACTGCGTGTGCGTGGGCATGGTATGCCAAATCCACGTCGTAGCGGTGTGTTTGGGGATTTGTATGTTGATATCGCAATAAAAATCCCAACAAAATTATCGGATAAACAAAAGAAGTTGTTGTCTGAATTCGCAGATTTAAAATCAGATAAAAAAGGATGGTTTTAATTCGTTGAATTTAAGAAAAATAAAACCGCCGTATACGGCGGTTTTGTTGTATGTAGAACTTTTTTATTTTAACTTTTTTAAGTGCCCAACAAATGTAATTGTGTATTGTGTTGCAGACCAAATTGATGACAATAATGATAACCACAATCCCCAAATTCCAATCTGTGGCAAAACATAAATCAAGTACATTATGAAACGACTGTCTGTTTCTGGTGTGATTATTGTGCCAACCGCAAATATCAATAAAAATGCAGTAATGGAAACCATTTGTAATGTTGTCTTGATTTTGCCCATGGAAAAGCTTGCCTTTGGAACAGGCATTTCTATTTTCTGGGTGCCCAAGAATTCGCGCAGACCAGAGATGTATAATTCACGACAAATCATAATAATAATTGGAACGATAACAAACCATACTGGCATCATAATCGCTAACATGATAAAGGTATTGACAACCAATAATTTGTCGCCAATATGATCCAAAACACCACCAATCTTGGTGCATACGTTGTATTTGCGTGCCAAGAATCCATCAAACCAATCTGACATTGCACCCAGTGTAAATAATATAAAGGTTGTCCAGTACCAGTTTAATAATAATGTTGGAATTATCGCAAATGCGGTTGCAATGCGAAATGATGATAAGAAATTTACAAAGAATTTCATATGTTTTCTCCTTTTTGGTTTCTGGTATGTATTATATCACTTCTGTATGAAAATGGGCATATATTTTTTTAGCTGCATTTTTCCCCAGTCCTGGGACTTTTTTTAATGCGTTTATATCGGCCTCCATAATCGCCCGAACAGAACCAAAGTGTTGCAATAATGCACGTTTTCTGGTTGGACCAATGCCGTCTATTTCATCAAGTACAGATGCTGTCATTTGTTTTGCGCGTGTGTTGCGGTGATATGTAATTACGAATCTGTGTGCTTCATCTCGTACAGCGCGTAACATTAAAAATAGAGGACTGTCTTTTGGCATATCAAAGTATTCGCTGCCGTCTGGCATAATAAAATGTTCGTCGCCATCACGGACAACACCCTTGGTTACACCGATAACAGGTATGCCGTTCGCACGTCTATTTGCAATGTTCCATTGCGCAGGCCCACCGTCAACAATAATTAAATCAAGTTTTGGACCACGGTTGACAGCACGGTCAATGAATTCAGACATCATTGCAATATCATTTCCTGCGCGTGTTTTGTCGTGTAATTTAAAGTGTCTGTAACCCGATTTTTCAAATCCATTATGACCGAACGTTATCATCGCGCCAACTGGGTTTTTCCCGAATAAATGAGAATTATCAAATACGCCTGCAAGGTTGATTTTTATGCCCAGCCATTTTTCTAGTTCTGATACTGTTTTGTTCCAGTCTAAATTCGGTGTATACGACGGATTTTGTCGTATGCCACGTGTTGCTGTGTGTGTTAGGGCAGCAATTTTGTCGCGTGCGATTGCTGCAGATTCATAATCCATATTTGCAGAAAATTCTTTCATTTGTTGTGTTAGGTTTGTAATTATTGGTGTGCTGTCTCCGGTTAAAATTTTTCGCGCTGTACGTACGTTTTCTGCATATTTTTGTTTGTCGGGGTAACAACATGGTCCGCTGCATCGTCCGATTTGATAAAGTAAACATGGACGCGAGCGATTGTTCATTTGTATATCTGTACATGTGCGTAATTGGCAAACTTTTTGAATTGTTTTGATTGTTTCGTTTAGTGCAGATACAGATGGGTATGGACCATATACATCGCGGCGTTGTGATATTTTGCCACGGAATTTTAGCAGGCGTGGAAATTCGCTGTTTGTCAGTGCTAACATAGGATACATTTTTCCATCTGTCAGCATAATGTTGTATTTAGGTTTCTGTGTTTTTATCAGTTCTTGTTCGCGTATAAGCGCATCTGATTCGGTTGATACTGTTTCCCAATCAACACGCCTAACAAGTGTTCGCATAACCTGTTTGTGTAATTCTAGTTTTGATATGTCTGTGTATTGGTGCAGGCGGTTGTATAGATTTTTTGCCTTGCCCACGTACAACAGATTGCCGTCTACGTCATACATCTTGTATACGCCTGGGGCGGCAGGTGCGTTTTCTATTAAATCAGAAAATTGAATATTCATAAGTTTTATGATAGAATATAAAAGTATAAATAGCAAATAAGAGGTTTTTCAATGAATCAAGAATCTGGACGTTCAATGATTGAAATGTTGGGTGTGTTGGCAATTATGGGGGTGATTACTGTTGGAGCAATCGGTATGATTTCAACAGCAATGCGTACCCAAAAATTGACCGCGGTGAATGACGAAGTTGTACAGATGGTCACAATGGTTCGCAATATTCACGCAGAATATGACGATTTTTCAAATATGAATGGTGGTACTATTTTTAGTGTTATTGGTATGTCTGATAAAAATCCATATGGTGGTTCTTATTCGTTGTCTGTTGACCCATCTAATGCACGTCAGTTTGTTATAACAATTGATGGCTTGGGTCAGTCTGAATGTAAATCGTTGATTGCAAAAGCATGGTCCGATTCGGTTGGGTATAAGTTGTCTGATGGTAAACAGGGTGGAGCAACCGGTTCGTGTAATGCAGAAAACGGGAAAAATAGTGTTCAAATCGTCTTTGGCGAATAGTTTGGAAAAGGCGTTTGTATGGCGGATTTTATAGAGGTTTCAAAAGTAGAAGATGGAACGCGCCTGTTGCGTTGGTTCTTGCGACAGTTTCCATCTATGCCACAACGTGAGTTTTATAAGTTATGTCGCGGTGGGCAAATTCGTGTGAATTCAAAACGCGTCAAAGGTCAAGAAATCTTGCGTACAGGTGATGCTGTGCGTGTGCCGCCAACTGTTATGTCTTATGCAAATGTGCGTACAAAAAAGACAGAAACAGGAAATCAATTTTCATTAGAAGATTTAGAAAAATTACGTCAGTGTATTATTCATAACGATGATGATATTGTTGTGTTTAATAAACCTGCGGGGTTGGCAGTGCAGGGTGGAACTGGTATCAGAAAGTCTGTTGATAAAATGGCTGCTGCGCTGTTCCCATACGACAAAGTGTCTTTGGTTCATCGTTTGGATAAAGAAACAAGTGGCGTGTTGGTTGTGGCAAAAAATCAACGTGCTGCACAATTTTTGGCTGATGCATTTCAGAATAAAAAAGCGCACAAAGAATATTTGGCATTGTTAAATGGAAATGTAAATCCAAAGTCTGGCACCATAGACAATTTTATGTTAAAAGGTCAGGTTTTTGATAGTTCTGCTAGATTAAATAATGGTACTGGCCCACGTCCACAGCGTGCAATAACCGATTACAAGGTTTTATCAAATGCAACCTCAACATTGTCGTGGGTTCAATTTTCGCCTAAAACTGGCCGTACACATCAATTACGATTGCATAGTGCTTTGACGTTAAATGCGCCGATTGTCGGTGATGATTTGTATGGCAGACGTCAAAATGTAGATAGTGTTTTGCAATCTATGTTGTCGACAAACAATTTATTTTTATTTGCGCATAAAATTACTTTTCAGCACCCAAGTTCTGGACGTATTATGACATTGCGTGCAACGGTACCAGACTTTATGTTGCCAATAATGAAATTTTTAGAATTTAAAATGCCATGATTGTACGCAGGAATCCATTTTTTCCGATTCTACGAATGATTGCTTTAATCGTTGCAGGTTTGGCTGTGGCGTTGGTTGTGGCATTAAGTCAGGTAAATTTAGATACTTTGCGCAGCAGTATTGTTGCTGTGCTGCAAGATGCAACTGGTATGCCTGTTCAGGTTGATGGTGGTGTTTCTTGGAAATTGTCATTGCGACCAAGAATAGAGTTAAATGATGTTCGTATTGCAAATGCAGATTGGGCGAAAAATAAATATGCGTACAGTGCTGATAAAATAGACGTGCGGTTGAATTTGGTGTCTTTGTTTCATGACAGGCCGACTATTCAAAATATTAAAATGTATGATGTAAAAGTTAATGTAGAAAAAAATGAAAGTGGACAATATTCTGTGCCGAATTTAAAAAATGCGGACTCTGGTGTTGCAGAAAAAAAATCTCCTGATAAATACCCAATAAAAGTTTCTGGTTTAGGTGGTGTTGAAATCAAAAAATTAAAAGCTGATATTTTTGGTGAAAAATATTCGTTGTCTGGCTTGCATGTTCGTTTGTTGCACAAAGGTGATAAGCGTGAATACTCTGGTTGGGTAAAGTTTGATAAAGATGTGTCTTCTTTTATCGTTTCTATGTCTGAATATAATTTAGAACGCAAAATTTATCCAGTACAGATTGCAATATCAACAGGTGGTGAAGCCTTGATTGGAAATGTTGCGCTGGAAGGTACCAGTAAAATGCCAATTGATTTTATTATCAGAGGCGACTTGCCAAATGTGTCGAATATTGGAAAGTTCTTTGGAACAAAGATAACTCAAATTGATAATGTAAAAGTGAATCTTGCTGGCGGTTTAGATAGAAAAAAAATAACGTTACGTAAATCTGCAGTAAATATAAATGGTACAGAATTTACTGTGTCGGGTGTATATGATTGGGGAAAAAACATACCTGCGATAGACGCTTATGTTTATTCGCATAAGTTTGATTTAACAAAAATGTTCCCAAGCAATCCTTTGAAAAAACGCGTCCTCCCGAATCGTGAATTGAATGTGTTTAAAGATATTCCTTTATTTGGAAAATTATTTTGGAATAGAAATGTGGATGTAAATATAGAGTTTGATGATTTTGTTATGTATCGTGATTTAAATATTCAAAATATGGATCTGGTGTTAAAGGCGCATGATAATCATATTAGGGTTGATTCTGAGTTGTCTATTGCAGAAGGTGATGTTGTTTTTGCAATCGATGGTGATGTTAATAGTGAAGGCGATTTGACTGCAGACGTCGGTTTTTTTGGGAAAAATGTGTATGTTGGTGATATTTTAAAAGAAATAAATAAGTCTGATTTTATATCTGAATTGCCCGTAAATATTGATTTATATGTTAAAACGCATGGTAAAAATTTATCCGAAGTAATGCAGAATTTAACGGGGCCAGTGAATGTTTATTCGGTTGGTTCTGGGTATGCTCATTCTGAATTAGTTGCATACATGTATGGGGCGGATTTTTTGACAACGTTACGACATAGTATTCAAGATTTGTTTAATTCTGAAAAAAAATATGATCAAATAAAGATTTCTTGTTTGGCATTGAATGCAAAATTGCGCGACGGTGTTTTTGAAACGCAAAATGGTTTTGCAATTGAAACAAATGCGATAAATGTTAGGTTGGCTGGTAACCTGAATTTAGGTGGTGAAACAATGAATTTGTCTTTGACGACTGTTCCTGTGCGTGGATTGAAACTGTCGTTGACTGGCAAGGTTGTAAATTCTATTGCTTTGACAGGTAGTTTGGCAGAACCTGATATTAAAATAAGTGGTGCCGCTGTTGCGGGTAAGGTTGCATCGGCTACGGGTATTGGTTTGTTGCTGGCGCCGTTGACCGGTGGTTTAAGTTTGGTTGCTGGTGCTGGTCTTGGTTATGTTGCGGGTGATTTGTTGGAAAATTGGTTGGCGGATAGCCATCCATGTGAAACAGCAATGGAACGCGGTGCGCCATTGTATCGCGGTGATCCAGAATGGTTCGCAACACCTGTGTCTGAACTGATTGATTCGGTAATTCGTAAAAATAGCCATCAAATTATTACTGTTTCCAAATAAAAGATAATATCTTGGTTTTTAGGTTCTTTTTGGTCTTGCACCGAATCGGTGTTTTTTGGTACACTAAATACAACGAGTGTAGGAAACCACACATATAAGTAAAAGGAAACAGGAGCGTATAATGGAATTTTCAGTATTTCGTCAGGTTTTGATACGTGCGCTGGGACATATGCAGTCTATTGTTGAAAAGCGTGCAACACTGCCGATATTGATGAATGTAAAATTAGAAGTTGCAGACGATTTAATCTTGTCTGCGACAAATGTTGATTTAGAATTGGTTGAACATGTGGCTGCAGATATCACATTAGGTGGTAAGACAACTGTTCCTGTACAGATGTTGTATGACATTGTTCGTAAATTACCAGATGATGCAGAAATATCTTTTAAACAGTCTGGTGATCAGTTGGTTGTATCTAGTGGTCGTGCTGTATTCCGTTTGCCAACATTGCCTGCGGAAAATTTCCCAGCAATGGCGGGCAGTAATTTGACCACTAAATTCCAAATGACAACAGGAGATTTGGCACATCTGATAAATCAGACAAAATTCGCAATCCCAACAGATGATGTTCGTTATCATTTGGGCGGTATTTATTTCCATATTTCTGATGACAGCGGTGAAACAAAATTGACAGCGGTTGCAACAGACGCACAACGTATGGCACTGTGTGCGATGCCTGCGCCTGCGGGCAGTGCAGAAATGCCTTCTGTTATTTTGCCACGTCGTGTAATTGGCGAATTGTCAAAATTGTTGGAAGATGCCAATGTTGATGATGTTACTGTTGAATTGTCTGATACCAAGGCACGCTTTACAGTTGGTTCTGCAATTTTGACAAGTAAATTGGTTGATGCGCAATATCCAAACTATCGCGTTGTTATTCCAAAGGGAAATGACAAGATTGCAATCTTGGATAGAAAACAGTTTATCAATGCGGTTGACTTGGTTTCTGTTGCTAGTGTTGATAAAACAAAGTCTGTTCAATTGACCTTCAGTATGAATAAGTTAGTTATCAATGCGTCCAGTCCAGATGCTGGTACCGCAACCCAAGAATTAGATATTGAATATAATGGTGATGCATCTTTCACTGTTGTGTTTAATGTAAAGTTCTTGTTGGATGTTGCAGGTCAGGTTCAGGGCGAAAAGTTCCAGATGGAAATGCAAGACCCATTGGCGCCAACAAAAATAAATTCTACGGACAAAGATACAGATGCGTTGTATGTATTGATGCCAATGAGAATGTAAAACAAAACAATAAAAACCGTCAAACGACGGTTTTTATTTTGGCAAAAAATTGCAAATTTAATTTTTTATGGTACCCTAATGACTACAAACAAAAGAGGAAAATATGATACTAGATGAAATAGCACCAGGTTCAATGCCGCCAAAAAAAATGAATGCAATTATAGAAGTGGCCGAAGGCGGATATGTTAAATATGAAATCAATAAAGAAACAGGTTTGTTAAAAGCAGACAGAATTTTACATGCGCCAATGGCATATCCTGCGAATTATGGTTATTTTCCTGGTACTTTGGGTGATGATGGAGACCCATTGGATTGTGTGGTTGTTTGTAATGCGCCACTGCGTCCTGGTATTTTGATTGAAGTGCGCCCAATTGGTGCGTTGTTGATGGAAGATCAGGCCGGTGGCGATGAAAAAATTATTTGTGTCCCACGCGACAAGGTTGATCCTTTCTATACTGATACAGAGTTTGTTGAACAATTGCCTGCGATTCTGCGTTCCAAGATAAAGTATTTCTTTCAGCATTACAAAGACTTGCAACCACATGCGTGGTCCAAGGTTATTGGCTGGGCAGACAGGGAAACAGCAGATAAACTGATTATGGACAGTATTGACAGATATTGGGTAAATAAACGAAATGCACAGTAAAAAGTTCTTGCGTTGAATTTGTTCGTTCGTATAATCAAACAGTTAAATTAAACAAGGGGTATTTATTATGGCATCTTATATTGCAAATGATATGCGTGTTGGTTGGGTGATTTCACATAACGGTAAACGTTATTCTGTGACATCTATTACCAAGGTTAAACCAGGCAAGGGCGGTGCATTCGTTCAGGCGGACTTGCGTGATATTGATTCTGGTAACAAAGGCGGTGATCGCTGGCGTGCAGAAGACAAGGTTGAAAAACTGATGGTTGAAGATTTTGACTGTCAATATTTGTATGCAGACGGTACAGATGCATTCTTTATGAATTTGTCTGATTATGAACAATTTACAATGCCAGTTGATTCATTGGGTGAATCTATGAAATTCTTGGCGCCAGAAATGATTGTAAAGGCAAACTTTGTCGAAGGTCAGCCGGTATCTATTTCTTTGCCAAAAACAGTTATTGCAATCGTTGAAGAAACAGAACCTGCATTAAAAGGTCAGACTGTTTCGTCCAGTGGTGGCAAACCTGCGATTTTGGATAACGGTGTTCGCGTTCAAGTTCCTTTGTTTATCGAACAAGGTGAAAAGATTGTGGTGAATACGGAAACCTTAGAATACGTAGAACGCGCAAAATAAATTATAATAATTCATCTAAAAGCAAATCGGGAATCTCATGTAGCGTTATGTACACTACGATTCCCGATTTGTTTTTTATCTAAATCATTCTAATTTATTTTGCTTGTTTGTTGTCGGCTAATTTATTGTCAGAACCCATGATGTTTTTGATTTCATCAATACATGTTTGGGTTATGGCGATTTGCGCGGACTTTAAATAATCGCGTGGGTTAAAGTTATTTGGATTTTGTGCCAATGATTTGCGAATGCCGGCTGTGAATGCCAGACGTAGGTCGCTGTCTACATTTATTTTGCATATGTTTAATTTTGTTGCGCGGCGCAGTTGTATTTCGTCGATTCCAAGTGCACCCGATATTTTTCCGCCAAATTCATTTATTGTTGTAATCAATTTTTGTGGGATATTTGATGCGCCATGTAATACTAGTGGAAATTCGGGCAGGCGGGTTGCGATATCTGCCAAAATGTCAAAACGTAATTCTTCTGATGCGGTCTTGCGTTTGTATGCGCCGTGACTGGTTCCGATTGCGACGGCCAGCGAGTCAATATTTGTTTCTTTGACGAATTTTTCGACATCTGCTGGGTTAGTATAGCCGATTGTGCCAAATGTGTTTTCGTCTTCGATGCCGCCCAGTGTGCCCAGTTCGGCTTCGACAGATACATTGTGTTTGTGGGCAAGTTCTGCGACTTGTTTTGAGATTTTTATATTTTCTTCAAAAGGCATTTTGCTGGCGTCAATCATAACCGATGAAAAACCAAGTTCGATTGCGGTCTTGCATGCGTCTATGCTGGAACCGTGGTCCAGATGCAGGGCGATTTGTTCGTGTGATTGAATATTTGCGCCACGTATCATTCCAATTAGCATATCTGCGCCCATATATTTTAATGCAGATTCTGATACGGCCAGAATTACAGGACTGTGTGTTTCGCGTGCAGCGTTTAGTATCGCGTTCAATGTTTCCATATTATAAAAGTTAAATGCAGGTATTGCATAGTTGCCGGCGATTGCGTCTTGAAACATTTGTTTGGTGTTTACCAGTCTTAGTTCTGTGTATTTCATTAGAATTTCCTTTGTTGATTGGATTATAACATATTTTGTTGTTCTTTTGTGTTAGTTTTTTTGTTGTTGGGTTTTCTTGACAATCGGTTAAAATTTGCAACAATTGTTACGAATCGGGGGCCGGACAGAGAAAACGGTAATTTTACAAAGGGTAAAAAAATGAAAAAGACTTTGTTTGTATTATTCGGTTTGGTTGTTTTGGCCGGCTGTTCTTCTTATGATTATTACAAGGGCGATGTTCGCTATGTTCAAGATGGTGAAGATTGTATCTTTATATCAACAGAATCAGGTCGTCGTTATTCAAGTGATATCAGCGAATTGGACACAGATAAAGAAATTGTTTATCGCAACACAATGTGCCGTGATTTGTATCTGAATGATGTTGCTGGTCAGATTCAACGCACAGAACGTCAGGTTTTGACAACTGTTGCACCAAAGACAGTGGTTAAATCAGATTGTGGTTGCTGTAAAAAAAAGACAACAAAAAAATATGTTTTTGTAAAATAAAAAAACCGCCGATTGGCGGTTTTTTTTATTTTATTATTTGAAATTGTTATGTTTTTATGGTAGAATTGATTAAAAGGATAAGAGGTTTGTTATGAAAAAGCTTATAAACAAGGCGAATTTTGCAATTGTTGGACTGATGTTATCGATGACATCTGTAATGGCGGATGGAGCGGCCACGACTAGTGCTGATGGTTTATGCGGGTTGGTTACAGAATTGGGGACCTTGCTGAAAACATTGCGTACATTGGCATTTATTGGTGCCGGTTTTTTGATTGCGCAATGGGCGTGGGAATTTATTTCAAGTCCAGATAAAGTAAAATTGGAAACCTTTAAGCAAAAAGGCGTTGGTATGTTGGTTGGTTTTGTGCTGTTGTTCGGTATCGGTTCAGTAATCAGTTTCTTGATGGATGCTGCAGGTAAAGCAGGTTGTGATTTTTCAACATGGAATGGATAAAAAATCCGGCATCGCCGGATTTTTTTATTTTATTATCGAATATTTTGAATTGAATATTTTTGTATAAATTTTTGTTCTGCGTTTTGCAGTTCTTTTTTTACATTATCGATGTGTGTGGTTTTTATGTCTTGTTCTGGGCGTCTGCCAGTTTTGTTTATCATATCGACGCGTTCGTTAAATAATTCGTTGCACAATATTTCGTTAAATCTGATGTGTGTTTTGTTTGTTCTTTCTTCGTTGTTGAATAATATAAATGCGCGGTACAGTGCCGCGATGCGCGCATGCAATGTGTGTCTGCCCATATAATTTGCGATTGGATCATTTTTTTTGTGTGGTATATGGTATGTTTCTTTGATTTCGTCGCTTGTCATGCCGTTGAATAGTGCGATTGAAGTAGAGGTGTAAAATTCTTTGTATCCAGCGTGCAGGCTGGCCAAGATTTTGTGTAACTTTTTTTCTGCGTCGGCTAAATCTTGGCGTGGGCCAATGCGGGCAAATTCAGATGCTGTGTCGTAAAGTGTATTGTAATCAATGTTGTTTGCAATTACAGGACTTAAGAAATAGGTTTGTGCAAACACATTGTTGCGACTGTGTTTTAAAAGTGACCAGCATGCATAACGCGACAGTTTTAAATCGGTGGCATCTTTGTATGTACGATAACCCAACTTGAATTCGTGGTGGATTTTATCATAATGTTGCAGTTTAAAAGCGGGGGTATCGCAATCGTCCGGCAGTATCAGTTTTTCGCGTACGATGTCTTCCATACTTTTGTTTGTTGGAAATACTTGTCTTTTGTTTGTTGGAGATGCTTGTTCGTCAAAAATATTGTGCAAGTCGGAATACAGCCAATATTCGTGTGTCAGATTAGTTGGTGTTTCTTGAAATAAACTGAGTTGTTGCCAGCGTGTATCATGATGCCTTGTTTGGTTTAATTCGTGAAATATGTCTTTTGGGCTCATGATGCGTATCCTTTCTTTGTGTGGGGATTGTTTATTTTTTGTCTTCGATATTTGCCAGCGAGAATAATACGGATGATATTAGTGATTGATATGGAACATGCTGAGCGTCGGCCAGTTCTTTTATCTTGTCCAAAACAGGGCGGGGAATGCGCATATTTATAACGCAATCAGACTTGTTAAATGCCTTGTATGCGGCATATTCGCGCAGTAATGATTCAATGTTCATTACAAATAATTGTTGCATAACGTTTGGCATACAAACTCCTATACTTTGTACAATACCACAGTCTTTACAAGGAACTATACCATTGTATTTACAATTGTCAATACAAATATATTTACAGTTGTGATGGCGATTGTGTTGGTGTTTGTGTGGATGGTTGTGTAGCTTGCAATTTGAAATTTATCTGTTTAAAATTGCATAAGAATAAACAAGGAAAGGGTTTATAATGCTTAGAAAATTATTGTCTTTTGTCGTTGCGTGTGCGCTGTTTGTATTGCCTGCACATGCTGTATTAAAAGTAGATATTGTTGCTGGCGGCACTTCGCCAATCAGTGTGGCTGTATTAAAATTTGAAACCACAGACGGGGTTAAGGCATCTGATGCCGCCATGATACGCGAAGTGGTCGAAGCGGATTTAAAACGCACAGGTTTGTTTCATATTGTATCGCATGACGCAATGCCAGAATATGTCAAGATGGGCGATATGCCAAACTTTAAATCTTGGCAGGCGGTAAAAGCACAGGTCTTGGTTCAGGCAAAATTGTCTGCGCAATCCAAGAATGATTATAAACTGGAATTTTTTGTTTGGGATGTAAATGGTAAAGAGCAGATAGAAGCACAGTCCCTGGTTGCATCGCGTAAGTCTGCACGTCGTTTGGCACATATTATGGCAGATGCGATTTATGAACGACTAACGGGCGAGGTTGGTTATTTTGATACCCAGATTGTGTTTATTGCAGAAACAGGTCCAATTGGTAATCGGGTTAAACGTATGGCGATTATGGATCAAGACGGGTATGGTATGCGTTATATGTCTGACAAAGACAGCTTTGTTATGTCGCCACATTTTTCGCCAAATATGGGAACGATTGTGTTCTTGTCTTATTATAATGATGACCCCAGTGTTTGGACGCTGGATTTGGAAACAGGTGAACAAAGAAAACTGGGACAATTTGGCGGTATGAACTTTGCGCCACGTTTTTCGCCAGACGGTACAAAGATTGCTTTGTCTTTGGTAAAAAATGGTATTACGCATATATATGAATATGATATTGAAACAAAAAAGTTGCGTCAGTTGACATTTGGTAATTCTATAAATACCAGTCCTTCTTATTCGCCAGACGGTAAAAAAATGGCGTTTAATTCTGATAGAACAGGGCGTCAGCAAATCCATGTGCTGGATTTAGAAACTGGCGAAGAAAAACGTATTACATATGGAAATGGTAAATATGCAACCCCTGCGTGGAGTCCTGATGGTCAATTTATTGCATTTACAAAAATGGCAGATGATACTTTCTATATCGGTATTATGAATCCACAGGGCAGAAATGAAAAAATATTGGCAGGTGGCTGGTTTATGGAGGCACCATCGTGGGCGCCTGGATCACGTCGCTTGGTTTATTATGAAACAGAGCGTCATTCAGATGATATTGAGCGTATCAGCCATATTCGCAGTATTGATATCACAGGTCAAAATGTTTATGACATTGAATTAGAAGGCGATATAAATGGTCTGGAACCAACATGGTCGCCAAGACTGCCATAAATTTTATAGAAACGACAAAATAAAAAGACACAGGAATTGTGTCTTTTTTTAAATCTTTAATTTTGATACAATCATTATATAAGAAAAAAAGGAAAA
>JAZRAD010000087.1:0-17181 GCA_045634405.1 Candidatus Enterousia sp. | reverse complement strand
ATCATACGGTGTTCAGAACGCAAATTTTCCATTGTTGATACCGATTGAATTTTTTAATAAAGAAGCACAACACGTTGACGGTTTTGCCAAAGAATCTGCGGTTGTTACACATCATCGTTTGAAAATGATTGATGGTAAATTGCAACCAGACCCAGAATCAAAACTGACGGAACCATATATTATCCGTCCAACGTCCGAAACAATTATTGGCGAAGCGATGTCCAGATGGATTCAATCATATCGTGATTTGCCGATGAAGTTAAATCAGTGGGTAAATGTAATGCGCTGGGAAATGCGTCCACGTATGTTCTTGCGTACGTCAGAATTTAACTGGCAAGAAGGTCATAACGTATTCGCAACCCACGAAGAGGCAAATGCAGACGCACGCAAAATGCACAAGATGTATGGCGACTATATGCGTGAAATCTTGGCGATTCCATCTATTATGGGCGAAAAAACACCCGAAGAAAGATTTGCCGGTGCAGACCATACATACACACTGGAACATATTATGCAAGACGGCAAGGCATTACAGGCCGGAACATCGCATGACTTGGGTCAACATTTTTCAAAGTCATTTAACATTCAATTCTTGGGTACGGATGGCAAATTACAGCATGCGTGGACGACCAGCTGGGGTACAACAACACGTATGATGGGGTCTATGTTTATGGTGCATTCTGATGATGATGGTTTGATTTTGCCACCATTTGTTGCGCCATACCAAGTTGTAATAATTCCAATTACACGTGATGATACCGCCACCGCATTAAATGAGTACGCAGAAAGTTTGGGCGAAAAATTGCGCAGTGTTGGTGTTCGTGTGTTGGTTGATACGTCTGATATGCGTGCGCCTGATAAAATGTGGAAATGGATTAAACGTGGTGTTCCATTACGTGTTGAAATCGGTGCGCGCGAAATGGAATCAGGCGATGTTACAATTACACGTCGTGATATTGGTCGTGAATCAAAACGCACAATCACGGCGGATGAATTGGTTGCGACTGTAAATGACATTATGGCACAAATTCATTCTGATATGGTTGCGCGTGTTGAAAAACGTAATAATGATATGATTCACAATGTCGCGGACTTGACGGAACTAGATTCTGCGTTATCAAATGGTGAAATCGGGTTTTTCCGTATCAAGTATGATATGACGAAATGTCCAGAATTTGATGACTTGATGGATAAACACAAGATAACCCGTCGTTGTCTGGATGATAATGACCCAAGTTATGTATTTGTGGCCAAGTCTTATTAGAAACACCGCCCATTTGGGCGGTTTTTTAATGTATGTTACAATTTTGTTGCAATATATTTTTATTCAAACATTTCCAGTGGAATATCGTATTCGTGGCAAAATTCGTAAAAGAATTCAAGAAACGCTTGTACTTTTGGACTTTTAATGGTTAGTGGATTTCCAATCCCAGTTAAAATATATTCATAGTCAAAATCTATGTTTGGAACCTCTACCAGTCGTTCGTTGCGCATAGTACACCATTCTGGCATCAGTGAGATGCCTGCGCCGTCGCAAACCAGCTGGTATGCAATAGATGCAGAATCTGTTGTCAGATTTAACTTCTTTGCGCGTTTCAGAATAAAATTGCATTCTGGTAATTGCAAGAATTTCTGACGAACGCATAATTCAAAATTTTCCAGCATATCTTCCATGTCGCGCGGTGTGCCGTGCTTTTGCAGGTATTCTGGTGTGGTATAGAATTTTGTTTTGGTTTTAAATTTAAATAATGGTTTTGTTCCAGGTAGTTTTTGTAGCGAACGTATATCAAGTATAGATATATCTGGATTAGACATATTCATATGACGATTTGTTAAAATGTCTAAACGAATTTTCGGATGTTTCGCGTACAGTTTATATAACTCCATAAACAGACGGCTGCCCGCAAAGCCTTCTTCGGTCCAAATAGAAATATGACCAGTCAGTTCATCTGGGCCAGTAATATTATGAAAAATATTATCAAGCGCATTTGATATACTTTCAATGTCGGCATATAATTGACGCGTAGTGTTTGTTGGTACACTGCCTGCCGAGCTGCGAATTAACAAACGTGTTTTAAAACGTGCTTCTAAATCTGAAATCATTTTTGACATATTCGAATGTTTGAATCCGTTTCGTTCGGCAGCGGCCTGAATTTGTCCCAGGTCAATAACTTCTTTTAACGCTAATAATTCACGTAGAAATGCAATTTTTGTTTTTATGGTCGGCATTATTTTCCTTTCCTTTACAATTTTTTTACCATCTAACAGGAAAAACTTCTAACCAATAGTTAATTTTTTAGGAAAAAAATGCAAGTAAATTTGATTCGTATATATGAAAAACGCTTGAAAAAGATATTGTTTCAGCGTTTCCAGTCCCTTTTTTATACATTGATTGGCGTAAAAAGAGTATAAAATGAAACATAAAAACCTAGTCTATAATTCCTTTGTGTCCAACAACAAACAAAACCAAGGAGTTTTAAAATGACACACGCAGATGTTTGGTTCGCCATTGATTCATTCGCTAAAGATCACAAAGTATCCTGTTCAGGGCTTGCGAAACGCAGCGGATTAGACGCAACGACTTTTAATAAAAGCAAACGTTACTCAAAGTATGGGCAACCACGCTGGCCATCAACTAACAGTATTGCAAAGATATTGGAAAGCACTGGCGCCAGTCTATATGATTTCACAAAATATTTTTCGACAGATTCTTCGGCAGCACAACAAGCAATATAAATATACAGATAAAATAAGTAAAACCGCCCGTCTGGGCGGGTTTTGTTTGTCTGTATGGGGTTTCTGTGATAAAATTATCGGGATAGTAAAAAGGATTATAAATGGAACAGTTTATGAAAATTTTTAATAAGAATCTGAAAACACAGCGTCTGGAATTGCGTATTTTAGAACCAACACTTGAAAATGCAAAATTGGTTTGGAGTGTACTAAAAAATGAAAAAGTATCAGACTTTCCGTATATACATTTTTCACCAAAATACGATAAACCACTTCCTGAATCCTTGGAAGAAACCTTAGAAACCATGAAAAACTTTGCAGACAGTTGGAAAAATTACGGTGTGATTTGGTATGTTTTCCACAATGGTAATTTGATAGGGAATCATGGTATTGGTTATAACAAGGGAAGCGATTCTGTAAATGGCGGAAACGTTTGGTTTATTAAATCGGCATGGGGACATGGTTTTAATCGCGAAGTTCATGATTTGCTGGAAAAAATGGTCTTTGAAGAATTAAAATCTCATCGTATGGTTCGTCAATGTATGGCTAATAATGAACGTTCACAGAAATCTATAACCAGCAGCGGATTTAAATTAGAAGGGCGACTGCGTGAACATGCCCAATTGCCAGATGGTACATGGACAGATCATTTGATATTTTCAAAACTAAAATCAGAATATGGGAAATAGGTTATGAAAAATCTGTTGATTATAGGTGTGCCACGTTCGGGTAAAACTACATTGGCTGGCCTTATGTGTGAAAGATATGGTTTTTCTCTGGTGTCCATTGATGCCTTGGTCGCGACCTTTGGGAACTTGTTTCCTGAACTAGGGTTGCATTTAGAACCAGAAAAAAGCGAACCATTGGTGGCAAAGTTTGTTTTCGAATATGTTTGTCGCCTGAATCAAGAATTTCCAGAGCGTCATTTTGTAATAGAAGGTTGCCATATTTCACCACAAACATCTGCGACTTGTTCTGAATGTGACGTTGTTTGTCTGGGGTATCCAGAATTAACTGCAGAACAATTTTTGAATCGTGTTCGTCAGACTGATTGGGCGGCATCAAAGCCCGATGATGAGATCCTGCAAATGGGTGAGTATTTTGTCGGGCAATCTAAACATTATTCTTCGTATTGTCAGAAAAATGGAATACATTTTATTGATACAAGCACAGATATGCGTCTGTCTTTAGAACAATGGTTGTTGAAATATGGGGGTAAGTAATGAAACATTTTCCACGAAATATTGATATGTCGGATTTTCAGCTGGTAAAACTGGAACCAACAACTGCCAATGCCGAACGGTTGTTGTCGGTTATAAACGCCAATCGTGAATTCCTGGGTGAATTCTTGGAATGGGTTGATGGCTATACCACAACCGATAAAACACTGGCGAATATTGAAAAGTCATATGGCGATGATAAGTGTTCGTACTTTATCATGGTGGCGGATGATATCGTGGGCAAGATTAGTTTTGTTGATACAGACGACAATATGGGCGAAATCAGTTATTGGTTGGCGCATGGGTTTAATGGTCGTGGCATTATGACACGTGCATTAAATAAACTGACCGAAATGGGGTTTCGGGACATGGGGCTGAAACGTATTCAGTTGACGATTGATGCAAAAAATATCCCGTCTGCGGCGGTGGCGTTGCGTTGTGGTTACGTGTGTGAAGGCATATTGCGTAAATACTTTGTTTTGCGTGGTGTGCCGCGTGATATGAAAATGTTTTCAAAGGTGGCGGTATGAGAAAAGATACGGCAAAATCTATAAATCTTGGTCGGAAATATCGCCCCATTGGTGTGGAAATCAGTCGTATAGAAGCCCGACAAGATGAATTATTAGAAAAATATGCTGGTAACTTGTCACCGGTGCTAAGTGAACTTTTCGCAAATGCGCACAGATTGGCGGAATTAAAACAGGCGGCGCATGCCTTGGTTCCATTTGATGCGGTGGCATTTGAAAAATATGCCGCAACATTGTTTCAAAATATGCAGGCGGTTATTGTTAATGATGCCGTTTTGTCGGCTGGTGCGATTAACTATGCTACGATGAATGATGTGGCACGTGCCGAATTTGGGGTGCGCTTGTATCAAAAAATGGCACAGAAATATGGTGCCGCTGATTATTCTGCAATGCAGTTTATTGTTGCCACCCATGACGACGGTATGGGCGGTGGCTACGACTGGGATAAAACAATCAGCGTTTCCACAACAGAAATTACAGATTTTGCGGGATTTGTGTCTGTCTTTGTTCATGAATTTTCGCATTATATATATAATAAATTGCCACATAAATCGCCGATTAACGCCCAGTTGGTTGACATTGCAAAACAAAGCTATGTCCCAGGGCCATCGCCAACAAAGGCGCACTTTGAAAAATATAAAAATCAGCCATTTGAAAAACCGTCTTATGCATTGATGGATTATTTTGCAAATCACGATTTTGTGGGCAAATTGGCTGTGGCAATCAGAATCAAACAGAACACACTGTCATGGGGTATGGAATAATGCGATTGAATATTTCGGAAATCTTGTCAGCAATTTCACAAAAACCGATTGGCTCGGGGTCCGAGGCTGCTACATACGATGCAGGTTCTTATGTTGTGCGTGTGCCGCATACGGTCAAGATTGATAAAGCGTTTCGGGACATGTTGTCATCCGGCGCATATCGTTACATGCGTGCTGACAATGTACATGGTCGTCGCAATTTTGGACAGCCATTGTATAATCTAACAGACCCGAAATCTGGGGCTGTGGTGTTGTCTGTCTGTAAAAAGGTTGATGGCATCCCAACAAATGATTTGGTCGAAGAACCATTGACGGCAAAACAAAAATCCGATGCGGTATCTGTGGCGATTGAAAAAATGCGCATAATGGCATCTGCACCACAAAGTGCGTACAATAAACTGGTTGATGATTTGAACCACCTGGCCACGACCAATTTCACAATTGATCCATCCGAAGGCAATATGCTGTTTGATGCTGGGGCTGGGCGGTTTCATATTATTGACCTGCGCCCGGTTAAAAACATCCGTAACATTGGTGATTTGATTCTGTTGTTGCTGACCGATATTCCAGATATGCCCGACAATGCAGAATACTATAAACTGGAATTGAAAATTATTGGCAAATTGATGCGTGCCGCCCGATTGCGTGGTGTGAAATGCGTGGAACAATTAAAGCTAAAACCACGTGCATTAGAGGTCTTAAAATCCGATGCTGCACGCAAATTGTACGAAAGCAATTATCATAATATTGCACAGCAATCGCATTCAAAATAACACCGCCCATTTGGGCGGATTTTTTATCTTTCTAGTGTCGGAGTTTGCATTGTTCTGTCTTTTTCAATCTCGGTCATTGCAACGGCAAATGCATCGGTGCCATCAAGGCATTTGATGTCGGGTTCGTATCCGTTTAATTCAAAGTTTTCTGTAAATAATTCACGATATACACAGCCGACATTAAACTGCATATGTGAATGTGGTAATAATATGTCTGCATAGTTATAGCCATACACTTCGCCACCACGTGTGTTCGTTCCAACAAACCTTGCCTTTGGATGGTTGTGCAACAGAGTGCATATCAGTTCCCCTGATGACATTACACCACCGTCTATCAGAACATAAATCGGCCCATTAAAACCTGCACGTGTTGCATCAAATTTTGGTAATGTATCACTGTTGCTGTTGTCTGTGTAAATAATGGGATCTGTTGTTGATTTAATATTGAATTTGGTGCCGATTGATTGTCTATATATTTTTTTTACTGCATTGGCATCTGGGTTGTTGCGAATATATTGTCTGCGTGCAATTGGGAAGTTTTTATCGCCTAAAATATAACCCGCCATATCGGACAAAGGGGCGCTATTGCCACCACCATTACCGCGCAGGTCAATGATAAGTGTTTTTGATTGCAACAGAATTGTATGCCATTGTTTCTCAAATGTTTTGCGTTCCGTATCTGTCCATTCATGTAGCGTTGGTACTGCTATAATACCAACATCACCACGTTGTTCGGTATGGAAATTTTTACCACTTGCAATATTTTTTCCGACATTTGGTCTTGGCTTGCGCAGTGTGGTTCGGACACTCGTATCGTATCCAACCATACGTAAATTTATATGATTGTCTGGTATTATCTCAATCGCAGGGCGTATTTGTTCCAGCAGTTCTGCCGCCGTCATATCGTGTGCATTGTTGCGAATGTCAAGCAACGTCTTCAAGATTTTGCGTTTCAATATTTCATCATGAAACGGCCAACCACAATATATATTTATTAAAACTCGTGCAAAAACTGATACTTCATGTTGGATCTGCTCGGCGGTCAGTTTGGTGTTTGGGGTCTTAGATTTTTTGTTTCCAGCTTCAACCAAATCTTCTGTTTTGGAATCACGCAGTAATAATTCTTCCATTTCACTGATTGTTGGTATCTTAGTCATAAAAAATCCTTTATTTCCCACAAATTATAGCACACTACATCACAGTTTTTTTATTTGCTTTCTGCCACGGCGATTTTTTCACGCAGTTCTGGTTCGTTTTTATTTATCCAATTGCGTGCTTGCTCCATAAATTCAGGAAATGATTCGCGATTTGTGTACATGTCACGCAGTGTGTCAAAAATCGGTTTGCCGTCTATGTCCATATCATAAAAATATTTGTATGCAATGTACTGTGGTGGTGGGGTCAGTTTGCCGATGTCGGAATTTCTGATAATTGTTTCAACCACTAATTCAGACAACAGCCATTTCCAATGTGGGAAATTGTATTCTTCTTCATCGTCGTGGAAATGTTTTTGCCATGCGTTAAACCACACAAAATGTGTTATTTCATGTAATGCCATTACTACTGCATAATTCGGGTCAAAGTAATAATAGACAGAAAAACTGTTGTCGGACAGGTCGCGTGGGCAAATCGGATTTAGTCCCACCAGTCCAGCCATATCGTTCATTATGTTTGTGCAGTCCATATCAAACGCAGACGAATACGCATCGTTCAGATTTTTCGCGACCGGTTCCCACGCGTCTTGAAACATTTGAATTGATTTTTCAATGTCAGATTGTTTTTCGCTTCTGATTTGTTTCAGTTTATCGTACAGATATTTAAATCTTTCATCTTGGGTCAGTGATTGCGCATAGTCAAAATCCAACGACGGATGCGCGCGGTACAGTTCACTTTTCCACCATATTGGGGTGTCGTCTTGTTGATGAAAATATATAAATTCAATATCTGATTTAAAATCTTTTTGTCGCCAGTTCAGTTTCATTATCTGTCCTTTGTGGTTTGGGCTTGTTTTAGTGCCGTATAATCCGCCATCATTTTTTTGACCGCACCGGCTAAATCATTTCTTATTGCTTCTGGTGTAATATATGATTTAGCAAAACGATTGGAAAAATCTTTCAAATTCTGTTCTTTATCAAATAATTCAAATCCTATAATTTCTACAATGCTTTCCTTTAAATCTTGTGGCACGTTATACTTACGAATAATTTGTTCTTCTATCAGGATATGTACAAATTCATGCAAAAACACCAGATATATGCCATAGTCGTTTCTTTTATCTCTGCTCATACGAAAGTTTATTACATTATGATCGTCAGCGTTGTATCCAGCACCATGTCCATATGTGCATATGATTGTCAGTGTTTCTGGTAATTTTGCACCCCATGCCGGCAACAGTGGTTCAATATGTGTTTTTATTCTGTTTTGGAAATATGGGATTGCTGTTTTTATATTATCGTCTTGATGTGTTAAATCAGACAGTTTGTATATTTCGTTAACAAAGATATCGTGATAATGTTGAATTTGCTGTTCAGTCAGTTTGGGCTGCTCAAACATTTCGCGCATTCTGTCATCGTCTGGGATAAACATATCGTAGTTATATTTATAGTTTTTCAGATTTGATTGATAATTTTTATATGAGTTTACAATGCATTTCCATGCGCTTTCTGCGTTCATATGTTCTATTTTTATTTGCATGTTGTTCCTTTGCCTTTTTGTGAATTATATCATATTTTTTGTTTATTTTTAATTGATTTTACAAATGTTTGTATTAGAATAAGTGTGTGTAAATATAACAAAAGGTCTGACCCCGATGCGTATGTAATATTGTAATTTTTTAAAAAGTCGCACATAAAAATATGTGTCTGTTTATTTACAATATAGTGGGGTTTATTATGGCTGGAATTTCTTTATCGAATGTATTTTTTGGATATGACGACATCAATTTGCTTGATGGTGTTTCTGTTGCGTTTGGTGACAGTGATATTGTTGCGATTGTTGGCGACAATGGGTGTGGCAAGACGACTTTATTTCGGTTGTTGACGGGGACTTTATCGCCTGACAGTGGTCAGGTTAGTATAAATGCAGATGTGTTTATGCTAAATCAGATAAATGCCAGCGATTCAAAAAGTGGTGGTGAACAACAGATGTTCGCACTGATGCGTGCCTTTGAATCCGGGGCAGATATTTTATTGTTGGACGAACCAACGAATAATCTGGATACAGATGCCAAGCAGATGTTTTTCAATCGTCTGCACGCTTATCCGCATGGTGTTGTTGTTATATCGCACGACCGTGAATTACTGCAACAGGTGGACAAGATTATTGAAATGTCGAACGGTCAGTTGCGTGTTTATGGTGGGAACTATGACTTTTATATTGCGCAAAAGCAAATAGAGTCTGCATCGATTACGTCAAAATATATAAACACGCAAAAGAATATCGCCAGATTAAACAATACGATAAATGTGGCACAGAACACGCGCCAGCATCACGAGTTTAAACAGCAAAAAGAAATCGGTTCTGCACGTCGCAGCAGACTGGAAGCAAATGCCCTGAAAGGCAAAAGTCAAGAGACCGAGGCAAAAAAGCGCGCAATCATACAAAAGAAACTGGACGAACAGATTTCAATACAACAGTCTTTGTCAGAACAAATGCGAAACGAAACGATAAAGATTCCTGTTCCGAACAAGCCTTTTTACAGCAAGGAATTGATAAACATTTCTGACCTGTCATTTGCGTATGGGGACAGGGCGGTATTTGATGGTTTTGATTTTCCTATGTACGGAAAATCAAGGGTGCGTTTAAGTGGAAAAAACGGTTCTGGCAAATCAACATTGTTAAAAATCATAACAGGGAATTTAAAACCTGAATCAGGTACTGTTAAAACATTTGGTCGTATTGCGTATATAAATCAAGACTTGTCTGTGCTGGACAGGAATAAAACAATTGTTGAAAACATAATGAATGTATCAGGCTGTTTAAAACATGATGCGCATGCGATTGCTGCGAATTTTGGTTTTCGTGGTGATGCGTCTGGATTGCGTGTTGGCGTTTTATCAGGTGGTGAATTGTTAAAGGCAACATTGGCGGCGATTTTAGGTGGCGATAATCAGCCTGATTTATTGATTTTGGACGAACCGACGAACAATCTTGAAATAAAAAGTATTTCTGTTTTGGAAGATGCCTTGAATCAGTACACAGGTGCGATATTACTGGTATCGCACGATGAAATGTTTGTAAAAAATATCAAGATAGATACAACTGTACAATTATAGCGATAAATCCACCGCCCATTTGGGCGGTTTTTTTAAAATGTATTTACTTTCTTTGCATAGACGACAATTTGTTTGCGGTTTTCGTTATATGAATCTTGCATTTGTTTTATCTGACGCATTTTGCGTATCTGTCCAACCAATGGCGTTAGTCCAAGCGCTGTTTCCTTGATATTATGACGCAGGTTGCGACGCCATGCGATATTCATCAGTTCTTCGCGTATCTGTGATAAGCTTTTATTTTTTCCGTTTTCGTCTTTGTATGGAACCATAACTTCCCAGTTGTACCAACTGTTCCATTTTACCATCCCGTCTTCGCGTATGGATAATTCCATATATGTTGACTGGGGAACCAGACCATCACATTGTGTTTGTGGGTCAAATATTTTGTACCCGATATTGTTTTCACGTGCGCGCCCAGTTCTGACAGTTGTGTTTTCTTCGTGAATTACAATGCGTGTATCATTTGCATAGCATATTTCAAAATAAGGATTGAAAAAACTGCGTCCTTGGAACGTTAGTTTTATTCCAAAAGGTTCAAAGAATTCAGGGCGCAAAATCTTGTTGTTCGCCATTTTGTAGTCCAGCATACAAGACATCAGGCGAATTTTCGTATGCTTGAATTCTGGGTCAGATGCAACTGCGCGAATAAGTTTAATAACGCCATCAATACTGTGCTTGCTGCGATATCTATCAACAGATGTATCCAGTTTCAAGATTTTACCACTTTGCCCTAACTTTGATTGAATGTGCTTTAAATCGTCCAAGATTTGATCTGCGTATTCGCCATTCATCCAACGTGAATTTGTCTGAATTGTGTATATGTCAGACTTTGATAAGTCCAGATTTTCAAATACTTGGCGAATATAGTGCGGTTGTGTTTTGTAAATTGTAGACCATTCGCCACCTGTAAAATAGATGCTGTAAAAATTTGCGTTATCTGAATTAGCGTAAAATTGAACATCTTTGGGTGTTACAAAGTCTGCGCGATTTTTCGGTCCAGAACATTCAAAACAGTGGGCGCAAGCCTCGTCACATTTGTTTGTCAGGCGAAATCTTATATGCAACGGTGCATTTTGAAATTGGCTGTAAAAATGCTTTTTTGAAAAAGGGTATATAAAAGCCTTGCGAAAAAGCTGGAAAAAACTTTCCGCGTCTTTTGGTATATCAAATTTTACTAACTGTGCACCATTGTTTTTTGACATATTTTAATTATAGTATACAAAATAATAAATTGTCAACTTTAAATTACGTGGCCTATGACCTTTGTTTTATTCGCTGGTATTATAGCCGTAAAGAATTAAAATAAAGCGCCCAAATGGGCGGTGTTTTACATCATATTTTCTTTATTATTCATAACAGAATGTTTAATACGATATTCTGCGAATTTTTTACTGTCCAGCACTTCGCCTGTTTCACTAACGATGCCTTGTTTTCTCATAATTTCAAAATAAGGCAGTTTACGAATATCTTCGCGTTGTTGTGCAACAGCCATATATTTACTGTGGCCTTCGCGGTCAATAACCTGGCCCCATTCTGTAATCAGTCCTAATAATTGCATTTCTTTTTCTGAACCGTCATATTTTATTTTATAATTTGGATCAGTATGATGTTGCTCTCTTGGGGTTGCAAGTACCTCAGAAATTTTGTTTATAGCGCTATTTAATTTTTTCAAGAATTTATTATCTGTTGTCATGTGTTACCTCTCGTTATTTTTAATAAATTCTATCACTGTTTTTAGCTAAAAACAATGAAAAAACAAATCATTTTAATTTGAACAAACTAAAAACAGTTGTGTTTGATTTATTGTTTTTGATGTTTTCTGCAAACAGATGTAATTTTTACGATGAAAAAACGATATGGCGCGGAATCAAAACAATATGAAGAAGCTGTTATAATGGTCAGAAAATTAAAAGATGATAATAGATATAACACGTTTAAACTTGATAATTAAACAATGTGTAAACAATCAAAAGCAATATGTAATGTTTGTGGTATGACTGCAAAAATCGGGCATGTTGCCCGATTTTTTTGCTTTTACCAGAATATAAAATTAAAAATTGTTTAAAATTTTTGTTACGTTTTTATCGAACACATGATTTGTAAAGTTTTGTTCATAAATTTTTCTGGCTTTTTTACCGATAGTGGTTAATTTATTTTTATTTCTTACGATGTATTCCATTGTGTTTGCCAATGCATTAATGTCTTCGGCAGGGACAACAAAACCATTTTCCCCATTTTTAATAAAGGCAGCAGTTCCGGTGTTTTTGCTAACAATAACGGTTTTTCTTAATGCAAAAGCCTCTGTGCAAACTATTGGCATAGGGTCGTCTCGTGATGGACACATAACAACATCTACTTCTGCGAAAAGTTTCATTAGTTTGTCATGAGGAAGGCTGTGCATATATTTAATATTTTTATTAGTTTTTGCCATTTTGTTAATATTTTTTTCTATGTCTGCATTGCCACATGGGCCTGCTATGTATATGATTGCGTTCTTTTGGATAGATTTGGGTAGTTTTTTAATCGCCTTCAATACGATATCGTGCGCTTTGCGCTCTGAAATCGTTCCTGGTAATATAAATTTTACGGTCTCAGTCGTTTTGTCTGGACTGGTTTGGTTTGATGGTTTTATATCATCAATTCCATATAACAAGATATGTGATTTTTTAGAATCTGTTATATATCTATCTGCAAAAGATTTCGAATAATCACCAACAGAATATATTTCTTTTAATGTTTTAAACGCAGCTTGAAAATTTATCGTAGTTTCTAGATTGTTATAAGATACAAATCCTTCGTGCAACCACGCTATTTTTGGGGTTTTTACATTTGGGAAAACATCAATGAATTGCAAAGAAACCAAGGTGTTGAATAATATTAAATGGCTTTTTGACAAAAGATTGCATATATTAGAATCTTTCTTTATGCAATTCAAATGGAGTTTAGGATCTATTATCAGTTCAATATCGTTGGCAATAATTTCTTTTTCTATATCCCCGTTTTGCCAAGCAAAAATAACCGGAATTACGCCTTGTTTTTTTAAGCTTATCGCCATATTCAACAATGCACGTGGCGCGCCGGTTAACGAAAGTTCGTGAGATAATAAAATAATAATTTTTTTATTCTTGTATTCGTTATCAATCTTTTTCAGAAAACCTTCGATTGTGTGTTTTGAATTGTTTTGTACAGGATAGATTTTTCTTTTTTCTTTCTTGCCATGATTTTCGTAATGAATCAATGGGTGGACGCCTGCCTTATAAATGTCCGAATTTAAAGACAGATAAGCATCGGTGTCAAATTTTTCAGATGGGTTACAACCTTGTTTCCAACCTATGTTAAGATAATGTTCGATTGGGAGCATACCGTTTAATTGATTTTTATAATGCGATAAATAATATTTTTCGTCCCAATATGTTGAGTTAGATATTGTTTCATAATTTTTGGAGAGATGTATTTTTATGCCAAGAAGCTTATTGTTTTGTTCAACAAAATAACCGATTTGTTGATTATATTTAGAACTGTTATCCGGCGCGTTATAAGAGTTGTGAATACGCCAAAAAGTAAGACGTTTGTTGATATAATATAATGGGTATTTCAGTAAGATTTGACGATATACCCACCAATCTACCCACGCAGGTATGACACTGTCAAAATTACAAGAACGCAAAACATCTGTCCGAATCATGGCGCAAGACCAGGTCGCGATTGGATTGTTGTTTATGATGTTACAAAAAGATTTACCTTTTACAAAAGATTCAAGGCCGCGTTTAATATAATTTTCATATGCTTTTGTCGGGGAATCGAATAATGTCACATTATTGACTATAAATGCTAATCCCGTACGGTTAATGACATTAACCTTTTCTTGCAAATGATCTGGCGTCCAATAGTCATCACTTTCACAAAACGCAATGTATTCGCCAGCTGCTTTTTTTATGCCTAATTGGATTGTGGCAGGCAGACCCATATTTTTACCGTTTTTATGTTGATATAATTTTATAAATGGGTGCTTTTCCGCATACGACTTGATTATTTTTACAGAACTATCCTTAGAACCATCATCAACAACAATTACCTCAAAGTTTTTATATGTTTGGGCTACCAAGCTGTCTAAAGTTGTCGTGATGTATTTTTCATAATTATAGCTCGCAACAATGACACTGATTAGTGGGTTGTGTGTTTTATATTCCGGGGACTGTTTATAAGATTTTCTTATTCTAATGTTAAGCAAATATGTCTTCTTTTTTGAGTTTGAAAATGTCCTTTTAAAATAATTAATTCCGCAAAAATAATATCTTTTTTCATGAATCCCGTTGCTTATAGTTTCTTTTGCTTTGAATAGTTTCATGTTTAACTCCGTAATATCTTTCCATAAATTTGTGGACACAAGCATAAAACAAATTAGTGGCTAAATCAACATCCTTTTTTGTCAGTTTTGCTTTTGTGTTTGTGGTATGTCGGATATAAAAATATTGGCAAAATTGTTGAAATAGGGCGCATAAACAACTGTTATAATAAGTGGCCTATGTGAAAACTTGTGGGAAAAAAGTGTGTTTTTTATATAATTAATACTTGACAATATAAATATTTGTATTATTTTTTTATCTAGGCTTTGGCGGGTAAAAATGCAAAAAGGATAGAATGATGCAAAAGAAGTTAAAAAAAGATATTTTACTTCATATTCCAGCGGTATTGGCGGGATATATGTTGGCTTTGCTGGCGATTAATATACATGGTGAAAATAAATTTAAACAACGTCAAGATGCGGCAGTATATGTCACGGATGATCATAGTCGTGATGCTGAAGTAAATCGTGATATTTTCAGCCCAGATACATTTGAAGATGTTGCATGGCAGTATCAGACTAATCAGCGTGTTAGTGAAATCTTTGGAAAAACAGCGGCCAAAGAATATGCGATGGATATGGATTCTTTAAAGTCCGGTACGGATACCTCCGAACAGATGTTCGGCGATGAAAAGGATTACTGTGCCGAAGCTGTTGTTCAAGCATATCGTGATGCTGAATCCAGATTGCGTTTTCGTCGTTCGAATTTGAAAGCGGTTCCATTCCCAGTAGAACGTTGTGCTAAATCAAAACCTTTTCGCAAGGCAATGCATAATGCAAAGTATTTGGTAAAATATTTTGAAGCAGACAGTGTGCCGAATTCTATTGTAAAAAAGCCATCTGCAGAAGAAATGACAACTGTCAGCGCAGGTTCAATTATTCGTAAAGGTCGTCATTGCTATATGTATATGGGATTGGGATATATCGATAAAGATGGACGTACTTTTGTTGCGGATTCGCGTGGTCTTCCAGTGGTTGCAACCAGCGATAAAAAACAATTGTTTGACTATTTTGATTGGTCCAAATGTACAGTTGTTGATGTGCCAAAAATTGTTGAATATAAACTGCAACACAATGTTCAAAGACATGTACGTTAATATAAAAGGATATTAAAATGGATATTAAGAAAGTTTTGAATTCAAGAAAGTTTACATTGCCAGCCACGGCAGTTGCGACTTTTTTACTGACATTGGCAATATGTGGTCGTGATTCAAAGGAAAAGTTTGCAGATCAACAGGAATCTACAGTTTATACAATTGATGCTGATTCTGGGAAACGTACCTTGGATCGCAGATATTTTGACCCTTCAACATTCAAAACTGTGGATTGGTCAAATATGTCTAATGCGGAAATTGGCAATTTGCTGGGTGAAACGGCTGCCAAAGAATTATCGATGGATATTGATTCTATTAATCGTCGCTTGGCAACGCCGGGCAAATTGTTTGGTTTGGATTACAATTATTGTAATAAAAGTGTTACAAATGCGATTATTGATGCAACAAAACGTATGAAGTTTCGCGATAATTGTTTTGGTGGTCGTCCATTTGCTAAAAAAGCAGGTCGTAATGAAGCGTTATATAATGGTGATTATTTGATTAATTATTTTGCTTCGGACAGTATTCCGGGCACTGTGATTAAGAATCCAACTGTGGAAACATTTAAAACTATCAAGCCTGGTGCGATTGTGCGTTTTCCTGGTCATACCAAGATGTTTATTGGTGTCGGTTTTGTTGATGGTACTGGCACAGTGTTTGTGCCGGATGCTGCGGGAAAACCGGTTATTGCATCGGGTTATAATGAACGTTTTTCATATTTTAGCGGTGGCGAATGTGTTGTCATTGACATTGCCCGTGTAGTTGAACATAATTTAGTAAAGTCTGGTCGTAATCGTTAACAAAAAAAGCGCACCGTTTGGTGCGTTTTTAAACGGGTAGCCGTATCTGCAAAGAGCCGCCAGTATCGAAAATAACTTGACAAACATAAATATTAGTGTTATATTAGCTGGGCTATGACACAAAGACAAAATTGTATTTATTGTAATCGTGAAATCACAACGCGCAGCAAAGAACATGTTATTCAAAATGCGCTGGGTGGTTTGTATGAATCAGAAGATATATGTTGTCCGGACTGTAATAATTTTATTAGCAAGTATATCGATGCGCCTTTTACTAAGATTTTCAATCCGATAATTAGCAGAATAGACGATTTTTCTAAAACTAATAATACAAAGTCTACACCTCCATGTACAGGTACGGTTGTATATAATGGCAAATATTATAATGCGAATATCAAAGCAGGTAAGGTTGTATCTTGTCCTGATTTAAGTCGCGAATTGCGTTGTGATATATCAAAATTGCCATTGCAAATTGTTAGCTATAATTTTGATTTACAAAATTCTGCCTTCCAAACTGGAATTGCAAAAATTGCATTTAATTATGCGATGGCTCAAAATATTGATTTTAAATATTTAGAACATGGTTTGGTGGTTGATAAATCTGGGAATACAGTAAACAGCATAAAATATAATTACAATATTGTTCCATTT
>JAZRAD010000086.1:0-2554 GCA_045634405.1 Candidatus Enterousia sp. | reverse complement strand
CTATATGGAATCTGTAATGTGGACATTAAAAACACTGTACGACAAGGGCTTGTTGTACAAAGATTACAGTGTAAATCCATATGACTGGGTAAACGGTACAGTAATTTCAAATTCCGAAGCATCCAGTGACTATCGCGAAATTGTTGATGATGCAGTGACTGTTTGGTTTGAATTGGAAAATGGCGACCGCGTTATTGCATGGACAACAACGCCATGGACATTACCTGCGAATTCTGCGTTGGCAGTAAATCCAAATATGGAATATCTGCGTATGCAAGACGAAGATGGCAGTGTTTATGTCGTAGCAAAAACCAGATTAAAGGCGTATGAAAAACAATTCGCAAACGCAACAGAAGTTGAATGTATCAAGGGTTCTGATTTGGTTGGCAAACACTATACGCCACTGTTCCCATATTATGCAGGCACATCTGATTTATTATTCCAAGTTATACCTGCGGATTATGTATCTGATTCAGACGGTACAGGTATTGTTCATATTGCGCCTGCGTACGGTGCCGAAGACTTTTGGGCGGCAAAAAATGTTGACCAACATTTCCCTGTTCTGTTGAATGTTGATGACTATGGAAACTTTGACGACAGTGTTGTTGACTTTGCTGGCGAAAATATATTTGCTGCGACACCACGCATTATGGATTGGTTAAAGCAAAATGGAAAACTGGTCAAAAAAGAACAATATAAACACAGTTATCCTTTTGGTGACCGCAGTAAAGAAAAACTGATTCAGCGCGCAACAAATTCTTGGTATATCGATGTACCAAAAATCAAAGACAAATTGTTGGCAAACAACGCAACTGTAAATTGGACCAGCGCTGGCGAAAGATTCCGCACTTGGATAGAAGGCGCGCGTCCTTGGTCAATATCACGCAACCGTTTCTGGGGTATGCCATTACCAATATGGGAACGTGACGGCGAATTCAAAGTATTTGGTTCAATCGCAGAATTGGAAGAATTCTTTGGGGTTAAGGTTGATGACTTGCATCGTCCAACATTGGATAAATTGACACGCGACGGTTGGACACGTATATCAGACGTGTTGGATTGCTGGGTTGAAAGTGGTTCAATGCCATGGGCATCATTGCACTATCCATTCGAAAACAAAGACAAATTTAACGCAACATTCCCAGCAGATTATATTATCGAAGGGCAAGACCAAACACGCGGTTGGTTCTATTCTTTGATGGTTTTAGCAACTGCATTGTTTGATAAACCGGCGTTCAAGACTGTATCTGCAAATGGCATGGTTGTTGATGAAAACAAAAAGAAATATTCTAAATCATCAAAGAACTATGTTGACCCAGAACAACAAATTGAACAATATGGCGCAGATGCGGTACGTTTATTCATACTAGGCTCAAACTTTATGAAGGCAGAACCTGTATTAATTGATAATGAAGGTAAAGTATATACAGAAGCGTCAAAAACAATTCAAACACCACTGTGGAACGCATATCACTTCTTTACACTGTATGCGAACGCAGGAAATGTTGTTGCAAAGTATATGACAAATCCAGAAAAACCAATGGATAAATATATCTTGGCTGAATTAAATATGCTGATTGACAGTGTTACAAAATCTTTGTCTGAATACAAACCAGACGTTGCCGTCAAAGATATCATAAAATTCTTGGACATATTGAACAACTGGTATATCAGACGTGGGCGCGCACGTATCTGGGACGAAGAACAAGATGCATTTGATACACTTTATACCGTATTGGTTACATTGTGTCGTGTTCTGTCGCCATTTGCACCATTTATATCTGAATTTATATATCGCAATTTAACAGGCGAAGAATCTGTACATTTAACAGACTGGCCAACCGCAGATAAATTCGATAAAAAGATTGTTGATGATATGCGTCGCGTACAGTCAATTGTTTCTGTTGGAAATCAATTACGTGAACAATATAAACTGCGTAACAGATTGCCATTGAATTCTTTGACAATCGCAGGCGCAAATATGCCTGAATATGCAGATATTATCAAAGACGAATTAAATGTAAAATCTGTAAAGTTTGATGAAAATATCGCAAATGTTGCAGACAGTTTTATATATCTGATTACACCAAAAATTGGCGCACGTCTGGGTGGGGCATTAAAAGACATAATCCCATCTGTAAAACGTGGCGATTATGAAGTCAAGGGCGATAAACTGTTGGCCGGCGGTCATGAATTAAACGCAGATGAATTTGAAAACCGTTTAACAATCAAAGACGGTGTAACAGGTGCGGCATTGCCAGACAATACTGCTGTTGTTGTATTAGACACAGAATTAAACGCAGAACTGATTGCCGAAGGTTTAGCAAACGATGCGTTGCGTCATATCCAAAATACACGCAAAACAGCAGGACTGGATGTTTCAGACCGTATTATTCTGACATATAACGCAGACCCAGCTGTGGCGGCGGCAATCGAACAACATAAAAAACACATCATGCACGAAGCACTGATTGTTGAAATGTCTGTTGGCGATGGCGGATACGCAACAGAATTCGAAGGTTATAATCTGGCTGTATCCGTAAAGAAAGCATAA
>JAZRAD010000085.1:0-16978 GCA_045634405.1 Candidatus Enterousia sp. | reverse complement strand
GCAGACCATGTGCGTAAATCTGGAATTTCAATGTCGCCAAAAAGTTTATTGGGAACAAAATAAGAAAGATTTCACAAATGGGCGAAAAAGTTCGCCCTTTGTATTGAAAAGTTAATTATTTTTTCTATATCTAGAAATACTATGGCAAGTGTTATAAAAATTCGCGGCGCACGCGAAAATAATCTTAAAAATATTGATTTAGACTTACCAAAAAATAAATTGGTGGTCTTTACTGGCGTGTCTGGTTCTGGTAAGTCTTCGTTGGCGTTTAATACAATATATGCCGAAGGTCAACGCAGATATGTTGAATCACTGTCCAGTTATGCGCGTCAATTCTTGGATATGCAAAAAAAGCCAGATGTTGATTTAATCGAAGGCTTGGCGCCTGCAATTTCTATTGAACAGAAAACTACATCAAAAAATCCGCGTTCTACGGTTGGTACGGTCACAGAAATTTATGATTATCTTCGTTTGCTGTGGGCGCGTATTGGGGTGCCTCATTCGCCTGTGACGGGATTGCCGATTAAATCACAGACTGTCGCAGAAATGGTGGATTGGACTATGAAAATCCCAAGTGGGGCAAAAATATTTATCTTGGCCCCATTGGTGCGTGAACGCAAAGGTGAATATCGTAAAGAATTAGCGTTCTTGGTAAAGCAGGGGTATCAGCGCGCGATTATTGATGGCGAATTGGTTGATTTAAGTGCTGTGCCTGTATTAGATAAAAATAAAAAGCACAATATATTTGTTATTGTTGACAGATTGCAAATGCCTGCAAATTCAGATGATGAAGAATTTCGTTCGCGTCTGTATTCTTCGTTCGAAGGTTCGTTACGTTTGGTGCCAGGGGCTGTCTTGGTGCGCAGATTAGACACAAACGAAGATACATTGTATTCACAAACTTATGCGTGTCCGGTAAGTGGTTTTACAGTTCCAAAAATTGAACCACGATTATTTTCGTTTAATGCGCCAATGGGGGCATGTCAAAACTGTGATGGGTTGGGGGTTCAGTTAAATATGTCGCCTGATTTGGTTATACCTGATCCAACAAAGTCTATATTGGGTGGGGCGATTGCGCCTTGGTCGCGTGGCGGTATGCTTAGCCAGTTTGAACATTTATTAGACGCGTTGCATAAGAAGTTTAAAATACCACTATCAAAGCCATGGCATACATTAACCCAAGAACAAAAAGATTTAATTTTGTACGGCAGTGGGGACGAGCCTATAAAAATCAACTGGAATGGATTTGTTTATGAAAAACCATACGAAGGCGTTATCCCAAATATAGAGCGTCGCTGGCGTGAATCAGAGTCCGAGGCAATGCGTGCCGAACTGGCAAAATATCAATCTGAAAAGCCTTGTCCAATCTGTCATGGCAAGCGTTTAAATATTCATGCGTTGTGCGTGCGTATCAATGGTGCAGATATTATGGATGTTTGCGAAATGTCTGTTGATGATAGTTTGCGCTGGTTCCAAGATTTACCAAATCATTTGTCGGAGAAAGATAATGAAATTGGTCGTATGGTTCTGCGTGAAATTACAGACAGATTGTATTTCTTGCAGAATGTTGGATTGGGCTATTTAACTTTATCGCGTATGGCGGGGACGTTATCAGGTGGCGAAGCGCAACGTATTCGCTTGGCGTCGCAGATTGGCAGTGGTCTGTCAGGCGTTTTGTATGTGTTGGACGAACCATCAATTGGATTGCATCAAAGTGATAATGATAAATTGCTGGAAACCTTGAAAATGCTGCGTGACAAAGATAATACTGTTATCGTTGTTGAACATGACGAAGATGCAATGCGCGCCGCAGATTATTTGGTTGATATTGGACGTGGTGCAGGCATAAATGGTGGTAATGTTATTGCAGCCGGTACACCAGAACAGGTTATAAAAAATAAGGACTCTATCACAGGGCAATATTTAGCAGGTGTGCGTAAAATAGAAGTGCCTAAAAAACGTCGTGCTGGTAATGGTAAATCTATCGTTGTACAGGGTGCATGTGAAAATAACCTGAAAAATATAACAGTTGAATTTCCGTTGGGTAAATTTATTGCGTTGACGGGTGTTTCTGGGTCTGGTAAGTCAACATTGTTGTTAAATACATTGTATCCTGCGTTGATGCGTGCGCTGTATAATTCTAAATTGGAAACAGGCAAACACGATGTTATTCGTGGTATGGAAAATGTAGACAAGGTTGTTGATATTGACCAATCGCCAATTGGACGCAGCCCACGCAGTAATCCTGCAACTTATACAGGCGTGTTTAGTGATATTCGCGACTTTTTCGCATCCTTGCCCGAAGCCAAAGCCCGTGGTTATACATCGGGTCGTTTCTCGTTCAATGTCAAGGGCGGTCGATGCGAGGCGTGTCAAGGCGATGGTCAGATTAAAATAGAAATGAATTTCCTGGCAGATGTCTATGTTGAATGTGATTGCTGTCATGGGTCGCGTTATAATGAAGAGACTTTGGCGGTTAAATACAAGGGTAAATCAATTGCTGATGTGCTGAATATGACTGTTGAAGAAGCGTACAGATTCTTTGTCAATGTACCAAAAATCGCACGTAAATTGGAATTGCTAAAACGCGTTGGTTTGGATTATATCAAACTGGGGCAAAGTTCGCTTGATTTGTCAGGGGGCGAAGCGCAGCGTATAAAACTGTCCAAAGAATTGGCAGCACGCAGTACAGGCGAAACAATCTATATCTTGGACGAGCCAACAACAGGATTGCATTTTGAAGATATTAAAATGCTGCTGTCCGTTTTACACGAATTGGTAGAGCAGGGAAATACAGTAATCGTTATTGAACACAATCTGGAAGTAATAAAAACAGCCGACTGGATTATCGATTTGGGCCCAACGGGTGGTGCAGGTGGCGGTCAGCTGATTGCTGCAGGTGTACCGGAAGATATTGCCGCGTGCGCAGAATCAAAAACAGGTCAGTACTTAAAAAAGTATTTGGAAAAACCGATAAAAAAGACTAAGATAAACAGCAAAACAAAGGAGTAATAAATGTTTGGTTTTGGTAAAAAGAAAAATAAAGCAGTTGCAGAAAACGTGACCGAGGCTGATGTCCGTGCTGCAGAAAAGGAATTGGGCGCAGATAAAATGCCAAGTGGTATGAAAGAAACTGCAGAACGTATGATGTCTGGTCAATTTGATATGAATGATATGTTGGCTCAGTTAAAGCAAATTAAAAAGATGAGTAATTTTAGCGGTCTGTTGAAGATGGTACCAGGTATGAGTGGCGCTGTTAGTGCTATGAAAGAAAAAATCAAAGACGGCAGTGTTGATGCACAAATTAAAATACTGGAAGCAATGACTGCCGCAGAACGCGCAGAACCAGAAAAGATTTTCGCAAACGCCAAGGCGCGTATCGCAGAAACAGCTGGTTGCACAGTACGCGAAGTTGAACACATGATTAAACAATATACAAAAATGAAACAGCAGATGGCTATGATTCAGCGTATGGGCGGCATGGAAGCTGTTATGCAACGTATGCAACAGGGCGGTGGATTCCCGGGGGCAAAATAAGATGGAACGTATAGTAAGTGTTGATACAGAACATCAATCAACATACGATTCTGTGGGCAAGACGGTCTTGTATTATACTGTAAAGACCGATGGGAACAAGTTATTCCGTTTGCCTGCGTGTCGTTTCGTTGGCGTGCCAACTGTTGGTGCGTCTATGGAATATATGGATGTAGACCAAGCCCCAATAAATGCAAAAAAAGCATATTGGCGTGTTGTCAATTCTAGGGTAAGGTAACAAGATATGAAAACAAACAATCAACGTCAGCGTATACTTAATGTTGAAAAGAAAACAATTTATCATTGCTATTGCATAATAAATTATGTATCAAAATACGAGGTCGCTGATGTGTTGTATACAGTATACACTAAAAAAGGTTGTGTTGCGTATAATGTTTCAAAAAAATCTTTTAATACAATACCACAGCCCGGTTTGTTTATAAGGCTGTGTAAAAATAAAAAACAATATGAAATCACAGGTCGCAACGGCAGATGAAAATAACAAATAAAAAAATTGCCAGCAAAAAGTCTTCGGTCGCGTGGTTGCAACGTCAGGCGGCTGATCCGTATGTTGCGCGTGCGCAAAAAGACGGTTATCGTGCGCGTGCTGCGTATAAACTGATTGAAATGAACGAAAAGTTCAAGTTTTTGCGTAATGGTCAGGTAGTGGTGGATTTAGGTGCTGCCCCAGGTTCGTGGTCGCAGTATATCGCGCGCACATTTCCAAAAACACGAATTTTTGCGATGGATTTGCTGGAAATTTCACCAATCGTTGGTGTTGAAACATACCAAGGTGACTTTACATCTGATGCGGCACTGGATTGGTTGAATGAAAAACTTGGGTTGCCGGCAGATGAATACGGGCAGGGTACTGTTGATGTTGTTGTGTCTGATATGGCGCCAAATACTGTTGGACATAAAAAGACAGATCATATTCGTCAGATGGTGTTGTTGGAATATGCGTTTGACTTTGCCTTGCGCGCGTTAAAGCCAGGCGGAACATTTGTTTGTAAATCGTTTACAGGTGGCACCACAAATGAATTATTGAAACAAATCAAGCAACATTTTGAATCTGTTCATCATATTAAACCACCATCATCACGCAAAGATAGCGTTGAAATGTTTATTGTCGCACTGGGATTTCGTGGATAAACACACCCGCCAAATATGGCGGTTTTTTGTTGAATAAGAAAACGGCAATCTGTTTTTGTATATACATTGTAAGTAGTGGTTTTTTTGTATTTTTATGTCAAGAAAAATAATTCCTACAATTTGCTAAAAATGGCAGAAATTAAACTTGTTTATGTTTTTTTATAGTAGTACTATTGTATGCAGGTATCAGGGTGGAATCTGTAGGAAAGGTCGGAAATGCTTGGGTTTTACAAGAATGTAAAGCATTTATTCTGTGCGATATTTGTGTATTGCACGGTATTTTTGTCGACCGGTGTTGCGTATGCAGTTTGTGATTTGGTTTCTGTTGACGATTATCGTACTGTTTCTTCGTATTATTGTTCTGCTGCTGGTGCGGATCCAACGGTACGCAGTACATCTTCGTATACAACGTGTGTCATGTGTAAGGATGGTTATGAGCCGTCTGTCAATGGTGAATATACAGATTATGAGTGTGGGGCTAGTGCGTGTACTGGTGTTGGTACGCCAGATCAGAGTAAGTGTGCATCAAAAATAAAAACAAGTTACGGTTGCAGTCCCAGAGGGGGCGGTTCTGCTCTTTACCCAGAGATGAGGATAAATTATATTTGTGATAGTTCTGGATCAACAACTCTTTCTGTTAAGTGTATTGCAAACGATAATTGTTATTTGGGTTGTGTGGATCATACCAGACCGTGTGAACCAGAACACGTGTGTTCTAAGACTGGACATGTTTTAACAGGTTGGTTGTTATCGGATGATATGGGACCGCAGTTTCAAGGCGTTTATCCGGCCTTTGAAAATTTGACGGGTGCGCAGTATGCGTATGGTGAAGAAGCGACTTTTTCTGTTTCTGCGGATGCACGCTGGGAGCAGGCAATATGTACAGCGACAAACGGTACCTGTGGCCCTGTTTCTGTGGATGAATATAATACACCATATGCAACAATTACATGTAATGCAGGCTACAGTAGAGATGGCGGGACAGACACGACATCATCATTTGATGCATACGGAACTGCTGGGGTTGCGTCGATGACTGCAACGTGTAAGGCACGTTCGATAACTGTGGAACCTGGTTATTATTTGCCAAAGGGTTCGTTGACACAGGCGGAATGTCCAAAAACCACAACGAGTGGCGGCACATCTGTTGGTGCGTATTGTACGGGTGGTACGTTTGCGTACAGCACGACTGCTGATCAGGGGATAACAGCGTGTCCGGCATTCAATAGTACGACACGTGCGACTTCATACCCCAGTGTTACTGGTTTTTCGTTGTCTTATTCCTCTGGTCAGGCAACAGGCTGGTATACAGGGCAAAGCAGTATTTCGCAGTGTTTGGCAACATATACATTGACAAACGAGGCAGGAACAGTTGAGTGGGGTGGGGTTAAATATAATACAAGTACCGGTAAATATGATATCAGCAGGTACGCAAATGTTGCAGATGGATTTTTGTATAAAAAATTAAATCCAGGTTATTATTTTACTGAACGCTATACCAGTACATATTGTAACACAACCACAAATCGTATGTATTACAAAACGGCCGCGAAATGTACAGCAGGGTATTATTGCCCTGGTTATACATCAATGCCATTGTGTTCGTCTGGTACATATAACACAGAAATGGGCAGGTTTATATGTACTGGTGCGACATATTCGGCGGCGGGTGCAAGTAAGTGTACATCTTGTCCGGGCGATTATACATATAGTACATCAAATGGAAAAACAAGTGTCTCATCATGTCAGATTCAGTGCCCTGCAGGTACGATGATTGCAGAAAGATATGGAAACTGTACGTCGCCATCTGGTGGTTGGTGGGCGCCAGGGGCGCGTGTGGCAAGTTACGGTAATTTTGTGGCGATTGATTACTGTATGGCTGGTTATACATCATCTGGTACAACTGCGTCTGCGCACGATGCTGCGTCTGATTGTACCAAGGTCGTTTCAAATGCATCGGTGTCAACAACGATTCCTGCGCGTTATATCCGATTGAAATCATCTGGGAATTCGGTCAATAGTGGTACGCACGTTGTTGAAATTCAGGCATTCGCATCTGTTGATGGAACAGGGACAAATTTATTGTCGGGAAAAACAGGTTCGACTGGGGACGGTAATGCAACAGATGGCAGTTTGGCTAATAATACTTATTCTATGGCGAACGCGAATAATTATATAACCTGGGATATGGGAGCAACAAAAAATATCGGTTCGCTTAAATTTGCGATGTATAGTGCGGATAATCGTACGTATAATAATGTTCAAATAGAAGTTTCAACAAATAATTCCACATGGACGACTGTATTTGGACCACGTAATGTATCTTCGCCAAAGGCTGATGCGACCAACTCAAAACTAGAGTATGTAAAACTGGCGGGGCAGACGGCATGCGCGACAGGGTACTCATCGCCATCGACAACTGTATCATTGGGCAGCACAATATCATGTTCAGCGATAGATTACACGATTAAATACTATGATGGTGACACTGAATTAACAAATTTAACACCAAAAAATTATAAAATAACTTGGGATACGTTCAGCTTGCCAACGCCGACAGATAAGAATGGTTATACATTCTCTGGTTGGTATGACGCGTTAACTGGGGGTAACAAGGTTACACAGATAACAAAAGGAACTACGGGTAACAAGACATTATATGCAAAGTGGACAGCGAATACATATACCGTAATATTGGATCCGAATGTTGGTGATAAACAAGGTTTGGCAGATGGGTATACTACCAGTGTGACAGCAACATATGGGCAACCAATGCCATCAGCCACTATGCCGAATTTCCAAGTGGGCTATATTTTTGAAGGATATTATACATCAAAGACCGGTGGCACGCAGTACTATGATGCTGATGGCGATTCGGTAAGAAATTGGGATATTGCACAAAATTCAACACTGTTTGCACAATGGTCTGTACACAGCGTCAAACTGGCGTTTGATGCAAATGGTGGCTCTGGAACATTGCCTACATCGCCATCAACATGTACATATGAATCATGTGTTGTGCCATCAAGCAGTTTGACAAAAACAGGGTATACTTTTGCTGGTTGGTCGTTTAATCACGAAGATGTAGGGCAGGTTATCGTACAACCTGGTGAAAATGTTGGTGGTTATTTTACAGACATTTCGATGAATGGTCAAACGCTGACGTTGACCGCTGTGTGGAAGGCATGTACATATTCTGTAAAATATAACGCCAATGGTGGCAGTGGCACAATGTCCAACAGCAGCCATACATATAATACTGCCAAGACATTGACAGCCAACACCTTTACACGTACGGGCTATGCGTTTGCTGGTTGGAATACAGCGGAAGATAGCAGTGGTGACGATTACGCGGACAAGGCAAGTGTAAAGAATCTGACCAGCACCTGTGGTGGTACGGTAAATCTGTATGCAAAGTGGACTATAAAATCAGTTACGTGTTCTGTTGGTTATTATCTGGGCAAGGGCGCATTAAGCTGTACAGAGTGCGAATGTGGTCATTATTGTCCTGGGGGTACATTTAATTATAACGCCAGTTCTGTACAGGGTCGGACGGCATGTGATGCTGGAACATATAACAGTGACACAGGTGCCAGTGCGGCAAGTGCATGTAAGACGACCAGTGCTGGATACTATGCGGTGGCGGGTTCGTGCAGTCAGACAAAGATAAAAGCGAACTGTTATGGCGGTGCTGGGTCTAAAGTAGAGTGTCCAAACACCTGTCCATCCCCATACAGCAACAGTGTTGCAGGTTCTGATGCGATAAATGACTGTTACTTGACCACAACGGCGGGCAATTATGTTGCGGAAACGGGCAAGGGGCAGGTAACCTGTGCGTCCGGTGGATATTGCTTGGGCGGTGACACGGTATATCACAGCAGTGGTGTGGGTGATACCACAGGTGGTCGCGATGTGTGCGCATGCGGTACATATAATGCAAATACAGGTTCATCTGTTGCAACAGCATGTACCAAGACCACCGGGGGATATTATTCCGCGGCCGGTGCGACAAGCCAGACCAAGGCAACAGCGGGTTATTATGCAGCGGCGGGCGCATGTAAACAAACAGCATGTTCTGGACGTACAAAATACAGTGCCGCAGGTGCATCAAGTTGTTCGACAGTAAGTGGTGGATATTATACAACTGGTTGCAACAGCAGCGGTAATATATGCACGGGTCAGAGTCAGTGTGTCAGTGGTACATATTGTGAAAGCGGTGTTCAAAAAACATGTCCAAGTGATGTGACCAGAACGGTTGCGTCTGCGAATGGTTCTGTGGCTGCGACATCATGCTATGTAACGTGTGCAAGCAGTATTGAAATACTAAATGGTACGACCAGTGTTGTATCCAGCACAATCAATTATAACGGCAGCACATACCCAGCGTGTACATATAATGTAATCTGTGAATCAGGATATGGAGCAGCCGGCCATAAAACATCTAGCCCAAGTTGTACGGAATGTAGCAAAGGTACATATAGTACAGGTGGTACAAATGCGTGTAGTGTATGTAGTGGTAATACCTATAATACGACCACTGGAGCAAGCAGCTGTAGTAGCACCTGTCCGACAGGTTACAGTATAAGTGGCACAGCATCATCTAATCACGATGCGAAGTCTGACTGTAAGATAAGCTGTTCTGCTGGAACACAGGTAGTGAAAGCGGATGCCCAGTGTACAACACCGGACAACACCGGTTATGAATGGGGTTGGTATACATCGAAACATACTGTATCTGCGGGTAGCACTTCTGGTAGCAGTGTAACAAGTTGTTCTGTTGGTTATTTAACCTCGAACACGCAAACATCAACGGACCACGATGCCTCAAGTGACTGTGCGTTGCAGACCTATAGCATAACTTATAATTTAAATGGTGGTACCAACAGTACGTCTAATCCATCGACCTACAATGTTACAACAGCGGATATAACATTGGCGAATCCGACCAAGAGTGGTTATACATTTGGTGGTTGGTTTACAAGTTCTGATTTCTCTGGCACAGCTGTAACCACGATTGCAAAGGGCAGCACAGGCAACAAGGTATTCTATGCAAAGTGGAATAACTGTGGTGTTGGTTACTGGTGTGAAAATGGTGTAAAGACAGCATGTACAACGTATGGTGCAAATTACACAACAGATGGTGCGAATGCGACCAAGAATACAGACTGTTATCAGCCATGTGCCAAGGCGTGTACACAGCAAACCTGTCCTGCGAATGGAACTTGTACACATGGTGCGACATCAACATCAGGCAAGCAATATTATGGCAGTTTATGTAATGCGTCTGCATCTACGTGCGATATAGCGATAAGCTGTAGTGCTAAATATTATCTAAGCGGTAACAGTTGTGCGATATGTACGGCTGGGAAATATTGCTCTGGCGATAATACAGAAAAACAATGTACAGGTCGGACCAAGTACAGTGCCGCAGGTGCATCAAGTTGTTCGACAGTAAGCGGTGGATATTATACAACTGGTTGCAACAGCAGTGGTAACGGCTGTACAGGTCAAAGCCAGTGTACCAGTGGCACATACTGTGAGAGCGGTGAAATGAAAAACTGTCCAAGTGATGACAACAGAACGGTTGCGTCTGCGAATGGTTCTGCGTCTGCGACGTCATGCTATGTAACGTGTGCAAGCAGTATTGAAATACTAAATGGTACGACCAGTGTTGTATCCAGCACAATCAATTATAACGGCAGCACATACCCAGCCTGTACATATAGTGCCAGCTGTAATGATGGTTACGAAGTGTCTGGCAACGGTACAACAGCACCTGCATGTACTGCGTGTGCCATTGGGTCGTATGGTGGTGGAAATATTGTTGCGTGTTCTGTATGTCCAAATGGTGGCACAACGGCGTCTGTTGCGACCACTGCGATAACATCGTGTTACAAGACAGGTTTGCCATACGAAGCAACACGTGGGGATGGAACGCAAAGATGTTTCTATACCAGCGGGGATGGCGATAGTGCGGAATATTCAACGGATTGTGATTCTATACAAATAACATCGTGTGATGCGAAGTATTATTTGAAAACGGCTACGGCTACAAATTGTACCAGTGCTGGTACGGGATATTATTCGGCAGCTGGGTCATTGACACGTACACAATGTCCTGCAAATTATCGTAGTGGGGCCGCCGCCAGCAGTCAAAGTGGATGTAAAACAAAGTGTGCTGATGGTGCATATGTTGCAACAGCAAAAGCAGCGTGTGTGAACGTGGGCAGTGGGTATTATGCAGCAACACATACGGTTGCGTATGGTAAGACATCTTCTGTCAGGGGGCAGTGTGCGGCCGGCTTGACAACAATCGGGTATGGGGCAGGTGCCAATGAAGAGGGCGATTGTGGCCGTGTCTTGAATGTTGATGGCGAAAAACTATACTTGCGCAGCACGAAAAAGACCGAACATGCATTACATGTCAGGGTTGGCGAAGATGTGTTCTATGGAAATATGGACACAATCAGCAAGGTAATTAGCGAAGGTGCAACTAATAAATTGCGCATAAGATATAATGATACTGTTTATTATGTATATGACGACAGTGTAAATTAATGAAAGAAAGGTGAAAAAATCCCCCGTTTCGGGGGATTTTTTGTTTCTGTTCGTTATTGTTATTTCAAGTTTTCTGCGGCGGTGCGTGCCAAGGTGTCAACACGCTCGTTCATTTCGTCGCCATTGTGACCACGAACCCAAAACCAATGTATTTTTTTTGTCGCAGCAATTGCGTCTAATTCCTGCCACAGGTCTTGATTCTTGACAGGTTTTTTATTTGCTGTTTTCCAATTGTTCTTTTTCCAGTTTTTTAACCAAGATTGCATACCGTTTTTTACATATTGACTGTCGGTGTGTATTTCCAATTCATCATGTTTTTTTGCGGCATTTAATGCACGAATGACCGCCATCAATTCCATACGATTGTTTGTTGTATTTTGTTCGCCACCGTTACGTTCTGCGGTGTGTGTGCCGTCGGTCGCAACAAAACCCCAGCCACCTGGTCCTGGGTTTCCAAGACAACTGCCATCTGTCCAAATTTTTAGCATTTTATATTCTTCCTTTTTATGATATAATACCATACATGACATATAATTCCAATGATTTAAAAGATATGGCAAATTCTGTGCGTGCATACGCATTACATGCGTTGCGTATGGCGGGCAGTGGTCATGTTGGTATTGTGCTGGGGTGTGCTGATATAATTACAACTATATATGCGAATTTTTTACGTCGTGGTCGTGACAGGTTTGTTCTGTCTGCGGGACATGGCAGTGCGTTGTTATATTCTGTATTAAAACTATCTGGTTATGATATTGGTGAATTATCAGAATTTCGCAGGGTTGGCGGATTGCCCGGACATCCAGAATATGGAATTGATGGTGTTGATGCGACTACAGGTCCCTTGGGGCAGGGGGTTGGTAATGCTGTTGGTATGGCGTTGGCAGAAAAAATAAATAAAACCGATTCGCGCGTATATTGTTTATGTTCTGATGGCGATTTAATGGAAGGCATCGCAGCAGAGGCGTTATCTTTCGCTGGTCGGTACAGATTAAATAATCTGGTATTGCTGTGGGCTGATAATGGATTCAGTATTGACGGCGTTGCACAAAACGACGTGGATGTTATGGCGCGTATGGATGCATATGGCTGGCAGGTTCTTAGTGTTGATGGTGACGATTTTGTGCGCCTGAATCGTATATTGCAAAATGTGCAAAAATCCAAGGTTCCGGTATTTATTCGGTGCAAGACTGTTATTGGACGTGGTTCCAGTTTGGAAAATTCGCCAAAGGCACATGGGTTTTCGTTGGACGATTCGGAATTGATGACACTGATTCAAAAGAATATATCGCCCCAAGGCGACAGGTTGTGGGCACAGGTTGCAGCGCAAAATTCGGATACAATTGTATGTCGTGATAATTTTGATTTGCCAAATGTTGTGTTGCCACCTGTGGGTAATTCTATTTCTATGCGGCAGTTGTCTGGGATTTATCTTGGTGAATTGTTAAAGTGTGGCGCAAAAATTATCGGGGGCAGTGCAGACCTGGGGGGCAGTACAAATGTTAAAACGTTTGCGTCACGTGAAATTACACCCGATGATTTTTCCGGTAATTATATAAACTATGGTGTGCGCGAACATGCAATGGCGGCAATTATGAATGGTATGGCAACATGTGGTGTGCGTACGTATGGTTCGACGTTTTTGGTGTTCAGTGATTATATGCGCCCCAGTATTCGTTTGTCTGCAATGTCTGGGTTACCTGTGGTTTATGTGTTCAGTCATGACAGTGTTGCTGTTGGCGAAGATGGACCAACACATCAGCCGATTGAGCAATTGCCATCACTGCGTTTAATTCCAAATCTGAATGTGTTCAGACCATGTAATGGTGCGGAACTGATGTATGCATGGCGTCGCGCATTAACTGAAAAGAACAAGCCGTCGTCTATTGTTTTGTCGCGTCAGGCGATTCGTTTAATCCCAACGCCATTGGGTGCAGATATATCGCGTGGTGCGTATGTTATAAAACCTGCAACAGCAAAACGTGTACAGGTTACAATTGTTGCTACGGGCAGTGAAGTTCCACTTGCGATTCAGGTTGCAGAAAAACTGGGTGATTTTGTTCAGGTTGTATCAATGCCGTCTGTGGCTGATTTTCGTATGCAAGATGCAGAATATAAAAATCAAATATTGTCTGGTTTTGTTGTCGCAATAGAAGCAGCAGCGTCTGCGCCTTGGTTTGAATTTGCAGATGCGGTTGTTGGGATTGACAGGTTTGGTATGTCTGGTGATGGCGATACTGTATATAAAGAACTGGGTTTCAATGCTGATGCAATTGTGTGTGATATAAAAGAAAAAATTAAATGACTGATTTTGTTTTTACTTTGTCGTCTGGCGAAGAAATTCCTGTGATAATCACAACGCGTCGTGGGTTGCGTAATATAACATTACGACCAAAGATTGCGCCAAAACGTGAAATTCATATTTCAAAGCCGTGGTTGGTTTCTAATGTGGCTGCGATTCGTTTCTTGAAATCAAAACAACAGTGGGTTGAATGTATTTTTGATAAATGTCCACAGAAAATAAAAATACAATCGGGCGATGTGTTGGAATTTTTAGGGCATACTGTAACATTGATACACAATCCGTCATTGCGTGCAAATCGGTTTGATTCAGAAAGTTCTGTTCTGTATGTCGGTGGTGCGCCTGATATGTTTGAACGTCGTGTTCGTGATTATGTGAAGGCTGAATTTTTAAAACAGTTAAAAAAAATGGTGCAGGCTGCGCCACGTGAATTTTGGCCACGGCGAATTGCAATTCGTGATACAACATCTCGCTGGGGCAGTTGTTCGTCCACAGGTACAATGTCTTTTTCGTGGCGGTTGGCGTTTGCGCCGTTGGATGTTATGCGATATGTTGTTATGCATGAATTAGCACACAAAAAACATATGGATCATTCCAAAGAATTTTGGGCGACTGTACGTGAATTATATGGTTTTGGTGTTGAACGCGCAAAGCGTTGGCTGACAAAGAATGGTGGCGAATTACACCGGTATTTCTGATTTGGTTCTTTGTGACTTTTGTGATATAATTTAACTTAATTATATTAAGGGAATGTTGTGTTTATGCGTTTTTATGCAATTTGTATTTTTGTGATGATGTCTTTTATGGCAAATGCTGCGACGTGCCCAAATGGTTATTCAGAACTGTCTGTAAATGAAAATGATAAAATTGTGCCAATGGACGAACTGTGTCCAGATGGTACAACAGAAGTTTATACTGTATCTGATTGTTCTGGTGCAAATGCGGGCAGTGTGTGTGCAGTATGTGATGGTGGTGCGCTGACTTCTGGTGGTACGTGTGCAACGTTGTGCAGTGTGGGTGCCAAGAAAATAAATTTTGGCAAGAATTTATCGTTTGATTTATTGTCAGATCGACCAACAAAACCGTCGTTAAATATTTCAATGGGGCGGGGCAAGGTGTGTTATGTTGGTCTGGAATCTGGTGCGGATAAAGGTTTGAATTTTAAATTGCCTGGTGATCGTATATATCATGCAACAAATGCGTCGTCTGGCGGATATCGTGTGTGTCGTGCTGGGCATACTTTGTCATATGTTTGTAATGGTAATACAGTTGAAAAACAAGTCTTGCTGGATGGCGGTTGGTATACATTGCCGTCTGCCGGTGTTTGCAACCTGCCGGCTGGCAAGCGTTTTGGTGGCTGGTATATGGATGGTGTAAAACAAGATTTATATAAAATCAATGTTTATAATTATGGTACAGATAAACAAATGATTGCACGGTTTTTGGAAAATTCTGATTATTATAATGTAAATTACCATTGTTTGGTGAATACTGCACCTGTATATACGGATATGGCGACAATTGGGGCAAACAATGCACTGAAAAATGTTTGTCAGAATTCGCTGTCGGGGTATGAACAGCTCGGTTGGTTTACGCCAATAAAACCAGAATATATAAACAGGTTAAGTTCGTGGTGTTATGATAACTTTGGCGCTACGGGCGGGTGCGAAACAGCAATCGAACAGTTGACTGAAACGATGCAGTCACCAGAAGAGAGTTGGGTTGGCTTCTATTTTGGGAATGGTAATGCTATTTTTACAGATGGGTGGGATGTGTTTTCCTGGGCGATTATGTTGGCGCTCGGCCAGCAATCCCTGATAGATGCAAGTAGTGTTGATGAAGATTTGGCAGCGATATTAATGTGTGTGGCACTGTATGAACATACATGGCTGGACCCAAATTTGATGGATGTTGGGGATATTGGTCAACAGGTGATAAATACAGATAAAGATATTGATTTGTATGCGATTTATGACAAGATAGAGCCAGTAATTACTTATGATTGTGGTGTTGGGGGCGACAGGTATGATACTCTGTATGGTGACATTGATGCTCCTGTTTATGGCGAAGGGTATAATTTGTCGGGTGCGTGTGCGCATGGTGTGTATAGTGATTTTTTGAGTAATGGAATACGTCACGAAAACGGCTGTCACTATATCGGGGATTGGATTGATGGCGATTATTACGAGGCGAAATATGGTGATGATTTAATCTGGGTTTACGAAGGTGATAAAACGGTTGTTGGTGCGTATAATTGTAATTTTACTGCAATGTTTGACTGTGGTGATAATGGTGTATTGAAAAATTCAGGTGATGCGACATTGACAGCAGAATATTTGCGTGTTGATGGGAATCAGCGCTTTGATTTCGAATTCGTTGCAGAATGTGTGCCAAATGCAGGTAAAAAATTTGTTGGTTGGGTATATAATAACCCGAATAGTACAGGTAGTTTATTTTATTCTGTGGGTGACGTAGTTGATTGGTCTGAATTTGATTATCTGGACGGGGTTTATTTTGAGGCGGTGTACGAGGATGTGGAATAACTGATGAAAATGTTAAAATATTTTATTTCGATAATATTTTGTTTTTCTGCATTTGCAGCGGATGTGCCGTTGACCTGTGCTGTGAATGACGAAAATATGGTTTTTACATGTGGTGAAAATGGTGTGGGGGATCCGCTGTGTGGAACTGGCAATAGTGATGATGTGATATTTGCGTCGTGTTGTTCACCGCGTAATTCGGGCTATGTGTTTGGTGGGTGGAAAATTCGTGGTACAAATGCAATATTAAATCTGCAAACGATTTTTAATTCTGAAAATATGTTGGAACAAATGCCACCTGTTATTGGCGGGCTACAATTTGATGCACAATGGATTCCGTCTGTTGATATCGATACTTTTAATGTAAACGAAGAATTGGTCGGGTTTATGTTAAATCCAGAAACAAATACTGCGTATTATGAATTTGCGTCGGGTGGCGTTACGTTAAAGGCGGTTCTGTCGTCAAATAGTACTGGTGATGGTGTTGCAGGTTTATTGGGGGAAAATCTGCCGACTGCCAGCAGTTCTGCAATTTTGTCTGGTGCCGGTGAATATTGCTGGATTGGTGTCGAAAACAGAAAATATGTGCTGATTGGTCAGGATACGGATTGTTTGTTTTTATTAGCTGAATTTGCGATTGTAAAATGGGAAGATCCGACGACGTATAGTATGATTGTTCCGCCATTGTTATCGATAATGTTGGGAAAGTAATTCTGGGAAAACGTACTTATAGAACTGTGTGTAATTTTAATGCATAATGTGTATGTTCTTTATGGGGCATACACGACAAACGCAGATGTTATCGCCAAGAAAACTTTTCTTTCGTCATTTGTGTGTGGTGGTTATGCCCCGCTTTTGTTTAAAAACTTGAAATTTCAGAATTTTATACTAC
>JAZRAD010000084.1:0-3471 GCA_045634405.1 Candidatus Enterousia sp. | reverse complement strand
AATCGGTGTGCCTGGGGATAAAATCCAAATGCAAGACGGGCGATTGATTATAAATGGAAAAATGGTTGAACGCAAAGACCCACGTCCTTATATTGTTGCGATGTTGCCAAAATCTATGCGCAGCGTTGGATTCTATAAAGATAATATGTCAATCAAGGGAAATAAAATCTGGATAGATAATAAACCTGCAACATTTAATTATACTGTTGAATACAAGGCCGACAGCCTGTGTCGTATGTATTCTGGTGCGTGTGGCGTGTTTGACGCTACAGAATATACCGAAGTTTTGCCAAACGGTGTTGAACACAGTATTATTGAAATGGCAGATAATGCACCGCTGGATAATACGCCTGTATTTACTGTGCCAGATGGTCATTTGTTCTTTATGGGCGATAATCGTGATAACAGTAACGACAGTCGCGCAGATGTCAGCTTTGTTTCCCGTGATAACGTATTGGGTCGCGTTTGGTTTGTGTGGTATTCACATAACTATTATGCGCCAATGCTGGCGTTTTGGTCATGGGGTAATAAAATGCGCTGGGACAGATTTGGAATGGGTATAGATTAAAATGATAAAACTGAATTACGAATTTAAAGATAAACAGTTGCTGGAATTGGCACTGACGCAAAGTGGTGTCAACGCAACGCAAAACAATGAACGCTTGGAATTTATTGGCGACCGCGTGTTGGGGTTGTCTGTGGCGGGATTACTGTATGAAATGTACCCAAATGAAAGCGAAGGCGAACTGGCACGCAGGCATGCGATGTTGGTATCAACAGAAACGCTGGGTAATGTTGCACGTCAGTTGGGACTGGACAGGCAAATCAAGCATGGTCATATGACCGCTGGGCGTATTGTTCATATCATGGCCAACGCGATGGAGGCAATATTTGGCGCAATCTATTTGGATTCAGGTTTTGATGCCGCAAAAGATGTTGTCGTTGATATTTGGCGCGAATTGGCAGCGGCTGATGTTACAGCACCCAAAGATCCAAAGACTGCGTTGCAAGAATTTGTTCAGCAAGCAGATAATGGTAATTTGCCTGTTTATGAATTCTTGGAAACGACGGGTGCGTCGCATAACCCCGTATTTAATGTGCGTGTTTGTGCGATGGGAAAATCTGCCCAGGGGCAGGGGACTTCTAAAAAGGCGGCGACAATTGACGCAGCAGAAAAATTATTGAAAGTCCTTGCAATTTAAGGTTTTCATATTTAGAATTACACACAGATATTAGATTAAAAGGAAAAAATATGTTTTCAATTTTATTAGTTTTATTGGTTATCGTTGCAGTTATGATGATTGGCTTGATTTTGTTACAAAAATCCGAAGGTTCTGGTATGTCTGGTTCTGCTGCGGCATCTATGTTTGGTGGCGCATTGACAGGGGCGGCGGCTGGTAACTTTTTGACACGCGCAACAGCATGGTTGGCAACAATCTTCTTTGTTTTATGTGCGGCATTGGCACTGATTGCATCAAAGTCTGATATGGGCAACGCACAAAGTGATTTGCGTAAAGAATTAGTTCAGACTGAAAATGTTCAGCCATTACAAGAACCATTGCCAGAAACACCAGCAGAAACAAAATAATAAAAAAACCGCCAATCGGCGGTTTTTTATCTGCTGTTGATAAATTCTTGGTATCTTTTAATTGCACTGTTTAATTGTACAGGGGACCAGCCCGGGGTTGTATAAACTGCAGGTGTGTCGCCCGCAATTGCAAAGCCACAGATTTTTGAATCCAGATTACGATATACAAATATCGGTGTGCGTTCTGTGGATAATTTTGTCTTGTCGAACAATGTTGCCGGTTTGTTTGAAATCTTGGCCATTTGTCGTATCAAAGATGCAGATGGTACAAATACTGGTAATATGCGACCGTTACCAGATTCTTTGATGTTTTTGCAGAATTTATTTGTAGATTCTGGGGATGTATAACCATGTTTTTCGTAAAACTTGCAGGCATTGCCCAAGGAAATCAATTCTACTGTATTTGTGGTCAGGGATATTGCAGCCTCGGCTGATTGTAATAATTTAATACCTATTTTTTGACCTTGGTATTCTGGTAATACGTACAAGTGGCTGATTTCAGCGGTGTTTGATGTAATTGAACCATGAATACAACCAACCATTTTGTCGCCATCGTATGCGCCAAATGCAAATGGATGTTTTGTTTGTTTTAATTCTGTGCGTGCGTTTTCCAGGTCGATGTTTGATAATTGAATATCATAGTTATATTTCATCGCAGCAACACGAATACGCAAAAAATCATCCCAGACGCCTGGGGCGGATTGATTAAATATAGGAAATATTTTTACATTACTCATACTATTATTATAGTACAGACAAGATGTTTGTCAACTGTTGCTGTGTGAAAAGTTTTTTATATTGCTTTAACCGGTCGGTTCTTCGTCCGCCCAGACCAAAATAAAAAACCACCAAAAGGTGGTTTTAATTCTGGTGGCGTGTACGGATTGTAAATTCTCATCTGCGGTGCGTCACCGCGATGGGCCCTCGCATACGCTCGTTACGTTCCGAACCGGCCGGTTCTTCGTCCAACCAGACCAAAATAAAAATCCCCAAAAAGGGGATTTTAATTCTGGTGGCCCTGGTCGGACTGTATAATTCCCATACAAAATCAATCCAATCACATGCGTTCTTGGTGATTTTGTTGGGCCCCTTTCACTTCGCTGGCGCTACGTTTCGAACCTTCGGTTCCCTTGGCACAATGTGCCTGCGGGGCATTCCTGACAATTCGCCTGCACTTTGTTTGGCTCATTTACTCATTGTCTTCGTGTCCGACACAGGCAAAAATAAAAATCCCCATTTGGGGATTTGTATTTCTGGTGGCCCTGGTCGGACTCGAACCGACACTCCTTGCAGAACTTGATTTTGAGTCAAGCGCGTCTACCAATTCCGCCACGGGGCCAGGATGCACTGCTGAATACCGTATTAAGCAGCCTTTTTCGCATCAACTTTTTTTACCAAGCGGGCACTGCGGTTTGCCTTGTGTACAGGCTTTTTAGCAGGTGCAGCCGGTTTGCCGTTTTTCTTTTCGATGGCTTTTTTAATTGCAGCCATTTCTTCGGTCAAACGTGATACAGGTTTTGACATTACATATGCGTCCAAACCACCGTGTTTGGTCAATGTACGCAGACCAGCGGTCGAAATACGCAATGAAAAATCACGTCCCAAAATATCACTGTGGAACTTTAATGTTTGCAGATTCGGCAAGAATGTACGTTTTGTACGACGATGAGAGTGGGAAACATTCATCCCAACTTCTGTTTTCTTACCTGTAACTTTACATACACGTGGCATAATACTTAACCTTTAATTAATAGCGACGCTAAATTTATAACAAAAATAAGGAAAAGTCAAGCAATCTTTTCATTTTTTTGTTTGTTTTATTTATGTGATGGCTTTATCAGGTCAGTTATAACCTTTACTGGGGTAAATGTTGATGATGGAGT
>JAZRAD010000083.1:0-3990 GCA_045634405.1 Candidatus Enterousia sp. | reverse complement strand
CAACTGTTCCAAAATTTCTGCAACACGGTCATCGTTCAAGCGAATCTTGCTGACATGTTCAAACAGTTCAAGACGCATCTTGGAATATTTCTTTTCCAATGCCATATCAGGTGTATCAGATGTGAACAAGTTTTCCAGACGTTTTGCCTGCAATTTCTGCATGCTGTTAAATATGCGTTTGATTTTAGCAAACAAATCCAAAACCATTGGCATCAAAGATTCTTCCATAACTGGAATTGGTACACCAGATGTTCCACGTGGTGTATCTTCTTTCTTTAATCCATCTTCGTCTTCTTCGTCCTCGTCTTCTTCGTCATCTACGTCTTCAGTTCCCATATCCAGACTGTCTAAATCATCATCGTCCAATTCATCAACATGTTCAACACCCTTGGACTTTAAGGCTTCGGACAAGGCAGCCAATGATTTTTGTTCAGAATCGCTGGAATACATAACTTCCAAATTGACGATATAGCGCAAACGAATATCTTCGTTCAATAATTGCTGATACCAATCCAACATAGCCTGAATTGTCATTGGGCTTTCGCACAAACCGTATACCATCAAACGAGACGCCGCCTCGATACGTTGGGCAATTGCAACCTCGCCTGCGGCGGTCAATAATTGAACTGTGCCGATTTGTTTCAAATAAGACTGAACAGAATCTTGAACGCCCAGCACCAAAGAACCTGTCTGACTGCGTTCCAATTGTTTCGCATAGTGTTCGTATTCGTCATCGTTGACATCTACCTGTTCGGCATCTGCGTTCAACAAGTTACGTGTTTTATCGCGTGGCTCGTCATCGTCCATTTCGTAATAACGGCCCATATCCTGGGGATAGTTGTCTGTTTCCAGAACTTCCAAGCCTAAGTCCTGTTGAAAGAAATCCAAGACTTCGTCTTGTTCTTCGGCTGGGATTTCGTCCGCTTCGGTTGCGGCTATAAAATCCATGCGGGACATATAACCAATATCCATCGCACTGGTCGCCAAATTCTGCAAGTTTTCTGGCAAAGACTCTATCAAGAGTTTTGTCGCTTCGTCCAGTTTTTTTACCATCAACCAACCTTTTGAAGTTTTAGGTTAAAATTAAATTATTTCTTATTCTTTTTGTTTTCAGCCTGTTTTTGCGCCTTGGCCACAGCTTCGTGAATTGCAGATTCAGAAACCAGACCCAACACAATTGGGCTTTGAATTTGAATGATAGAATAAGATTTGTGTGTCTTGTTACGAACAGATGCAACTGTTGGATTTGTACTGCGCATCAAACGTGCAACCTGACCGTCAGACAATTCTGGATAGTTTTTGATAATCCACAAAACACCGCCTAAACGGTTTTGACGATGCAATTTTGGTGTATAACCAACGCCTTTTTTGTTTTGTTTCTGCTGAGCCTTGACGATTTCTTCACGCAAAGTCAAACGTGCAGATGTATCAGCTTCGCATTTTTCAATGTCTTCGCGTGTCAATTGGCCACTTAAAATTGGGTTCAATGGTTGAATTTTATATGTTTCAGCGTCAGCGATATTTTTAACCTCTAATTCATGCAGACCGCAGAATTCTGCGATTTGTTCAAAAGTTAACGCTGTGTTTTCAATCAGCCACAAGGCAGTAGATTTAGGCATATATGGGTAGTTCATGAATTTTTCCTTTGTAATTACGCGGGGTAATATACACTAATATTCCCCCAATTTCAACCGTTTTTTACATAGTTTTTGCACCACTAATATGGCATATCATGTTTAACAATGCTTCGTCTGGGTTTTCTTTTATCTTTTTACGTGATGCCAGTTGCGTTGCAACCCTGTGCATCGCATTGTCTGATATTGGTTTCAGTCCAGGATTACCGACACCATATTTGCGTTGTTTAATCTTTTTATCAGCCGGCAACATTTCGCCCATCGCGACATTATGCGCAGCATGCTTTTTGACATCAGATTGAAGTACGCGTTCCTGCTGATTTGCCCAGTATTCAAAATCTGACAGCTTTTCAGCCAATATATATTTCACTGGAACTGTTGCGCCGGCAGGCACAAAACGAAGCGGACAATCATATGTTTTTAACAACCTTACGCCATCGTACGCGCCCAGTTTAGTTCTGATATCATAATCATCTAATAAAAACTCTTGCTGATACAGTTTTTTTACAGCTTTGTCCAACCCAAGTTCAGGACAGCGTTCAGAATATATTGTCAAATCATGGAATACAGCAAATCCCAATACGTATTTAACTAATTCTGGTGTACCGCTAAATACCTTCGCTTTGGATACAGCATCATATACACATACAAACTCGTACATTTCTGATGCGTATTCTGGAAATAATTTTAACAAAACATCTAGTTTACCCAACATATTTTATCCTTTGTGTTATAGCACCCTGCCACAACTGATATAGTGGCTTTTAAAGATTTTTCAAGGACTTTATGTTTTTTACATTTATCTATTACAACACGACATCCCACGAAGTGCCATTTACACCATCTTTTAACAAGATTCCCTTGGCGGACAAATCGTTTCGAATTGAATCTGCAGTTGCCCAATCTTTGGCCGCTTTTGCATTTGCGCGTGCAGATATTGCGTCTAATATATCTGATTCTGCAATATTATGCTTTTTTAAGACTTCTTGTTTTGTTGTATCGATATATGTCGCAACATCTTGCTGTAAAATATTTAAGACATTCATCAAGTCTTTAATCTTTGCAACGATTTGTTTCAAGTCGTATTCGGTTGATTTCTTGGCAAGTTCTGCGCCAATAAAATTAAACCAAGTAAACAATGATGCCATAACACCAGATGTGTTAAAATTATCATTCATAGATGATTCAAATTCTGTTTTTATTTTTTCAATCATTTCAGATGTCTTGTCGGTGTTTACGTTATCAAAACTGCGCGTCTGGACATCATTCATAACAGAATACATTTTGTAAACGTGTTTTTTTGCCTCTGGAAATAAAGTGTCTGTAATATCAATGTCTGTTGAATACGTGTTTCGCAACAGCCCAAAACGAATAACATCTGAATCATATTGCGCCAATACGTCTTGCAACAAGATGCCATTGCCCAATGATTTGCTCATTTTCTGGCCGTTTACCTTGACCAAGCCGCAATGTATCCAATAGTTTGCAAAAGTCTTTCCTGTCAAGCTTTCTGTTTGTGCGATTTCATTTTCGTGGTGTGGAAATACCAAGTCACGACCACCACCGTGAATATCAATTTGTTCACCTAAATATTTCATATTCATCGCACTGCATTCAATGTGCCAGCCTGGACGTCCCCTGCCCCAAGGTGATTCCCAACTGATTTCACCAGATTTGGCTGATTTCCACAATGCAAAGTCACCATCATTTAACTTGCCTGGTTCAACGCTTTTGCGAACGCCAGTTTCATTTTTATCTGTTTGAATATGAGACAATTTTCCATATTTTGGAAAGCTTTCTAATTTAAAGTAAACATCACCGAATTCAGACGCATATGCGTGACCAGAATCAATCAATTTTTTAACAAACGCAATAATATCGTCTATGCAATGTGTCGCACGCGCCATAATCGTTGGCGTTTCATTGCCAAGACGTGCCATTTCATCGTCTATTTTCTTGATGTTTTTTTCAGCAAATTCAATTGGATCTGCACCGATTGCATTTGCGTTTGCGATAATTTTATCGTCTACATCCGTATAGTTGCGAACATATTTAACATCATAGCCCAAATAACGCAAATAACGCGTAATAACATCAAAAGTAACAGACTGATATGCGTGACCAATATGTGCGTCTGCAGAAACAGTAATGCCACAAGCATACATTTTAACCTGAAGTCGGATCGTAGCCATGTCGTTCTGTGAGCCAAGGAGTTGTAAAAGTTTATTGTCTCCTAAGACCGCTTGGCCTCCGACTTCAAATAACGCGTAATAACATCAAAAGTAACAGACTGATATGCGTGACCAATATGTGCGTCTGCAGAAACAGTAATGCCACAAGCATACATTTTAACCTG
>JAZRAD010000082.1:0-4125 GCA_045634405.1 Candidatus Enterousia sp. | reverse complement strand
GGTTGATTTAATCGTGCGCGATACAGCCACAGATTTGACATTACGCGCTTGATATAGCTGCGTGTTTCATATGCAGGGAAACTTTCGATATATAACAATGGGTCGTATGTATAAAAAGACTTTTCAAATTTAACAACAGTTCCCATACCGGCATTATAAGCCGCCAACATTTTGATAATGCTGTTTTCAATGTTTTGATGTTGTAACAAGTCGACAATATATTGCTGCCCCAAGAACATGTTGTGTTCAGGATTAGACATATCCATTTGTGAAAAATCAACCTTGTTTTCACGTGCGACGCGTTTAGCTGTACTTGGCATAATTTGCATAACACCATTTGCACCTGCGCCAGATTGTGCAGTTGTTCTAAAATTGCTTTCTTGTTTTGTTATTGCGAACAGTAATGCGCGGTCAATTGACCAACCTCCCATTGGTTCCCAGTCTGGCAACGGGTATTGTGCAGAATAGATAATGTTGTCATCAATTTCTAAAATTCCACGGTCTTTGATGACACTGGCAGATTGTACAGAAACGCGTGGCATATTATATTCAGATGCCAAAGAATTGACGGCGTGTAAGACCCTGTCTGATGCCTTTGGTGTGATTAAATAGCGCAGGTATTCTTCGGCCCTATCTTTGCGTCCTACTTGCAGTAATGCCAACGCCATTTTGCCGTATTTTGTATTTGCAAGTTCTGCAATGTCTTCGTCTGATGCGTCGTTTTCAAAGAATTCATATTTTGGTTGTTGTCCCAACATTGTTGCGGATAACGCACCATAGAAAGCCATCGGATATGTCGCAGCAATACGCCAGTATCTTTTTGCGTTTTCTGTATCGCCCTTGAAATCAGCTGCGCGACCGGCCCAGAATGCAGCCTCGGTCTTGCGGGCATTGTTTATCTGTGGCAGTTCCAATATACGACTGAAATATTTTTGTGATTCTATATAGTTTTCTTCTTTGAAATATAACAAACCCATTGCCCACAGACCGTATTCAGAACGTGCATCAGACGCAACAAACCCCCATTTTTTTGCCAGCTCCATTTCACCATTTGTATAATACAGGTATGATAATCTGCCGGACAGACGACCATAGTCAGATTCTGTCAGATTCTTTTTGAAAGATTTGCCTTCCAGTATTTGTCGCGCAATCTTAGTAGAACCTGTGCGTATTGCGCGTTTAAATTCGCTGATTTTTTTATCAGTTTTGCCTGTATATTTTTTTTCTGTCCATGTTTCAGATTGTGCAGTTTCGATTGATTCAGAACCACTAATCATATTTGGTGTTTTGGACTTGCGAACATTTGCTTTTTTGATGTTGGCCAACTTTTCCATACGTTTTGCACCAGGCATATCATAGTATTTAGTCATCCATTGTACGATTTCTGCGCCGCGTGTATGATATGTCTTGGAAGTATATCTTTGATATAAAACCTCGTTCATCAACAATGGGTCTGCGATTTGAGCCTGAACATTTATTGCAGGTGTGATTTTTTCATTATCTTGCAACATAAATACTTGCTTATACAAACCTGCATCAATATCTGATAAAATCTGTGGCAAATCTGCCGCCATTGCGATTGGCGATAAGAAAAGAACTGTTAAAAAGGCCAAGATTTTTTTCATAATTTATCAGAACAGCGAATTTTTTGGCAATTTGCATACAATTGCATCATCTTCATCTTCTGGTATTTTATCGATAATCTTTTTAAAGTCAGATATGCGTGAAAACTTGCGATATACGGAAACAAATCGTACGAACGCGATTGGGTCCAGGTTCAGCAAAGAATCAGAAACCATCTGTCCAACTTGTGCGCTACTTACCGTATCATCAGCAGTTTCAGTTTCAAGACGGCGATGGATTGATGTGACCAACTTTTCAATTTGTTCATCGCCAACATCACGATTTCTGCATGCTAGTTTAATACTGCGACGCAGTTTTTCACGGTCGAAAGCCTCAAGCTTACCGCTGTTTTTGCGAACCATCAAGTCGCGCATTTGAATGCGTTCAACTGTTGTGAATTTCGCGCCACACTGTTCGCACACACGGCGACGACGAATAATTGCGTCTTCGGTATCTGGGCGCGAATCTGTGACACGACTGTCAGTAGAATTACAATATGGACATCTCATAGTGATACATAGGTTAGCAATCAAATCCATACTTGGCAAGTATATTTTAAGCGACGAAAAATAGTGATTTTTATAAAAATCAAGTGGTTTATTTGAAAAAAAATCATGAAACATAAAATTTTATACCCAGAAATATGGTAAAATATGCATACAGGGACAGCAGGAGAGATGAACAAATACCTTAATCAGATTTTATTAGGTGATTGTCTGGAAATAATGCGTGGCATTCCAGACGCGTCTGTTGATGCGGTATTTGCAGACCCGCCATATAATTTACAATTAGGCGCAAAGACATTATACAGACCCGAAGATCAAACAGCTGCCCGTGCGGTGCGCGATTCATGGGATTCGTTTGAATCAAACGCCGAATATGACGAATTTACCCGTGCCTGGCTGGCAGAATGCAAACGCGTGTTAAAGCCAAACGGTGCCATGTGGACAATTGGCAGTTATCATAACATTTTTCGCGTGGGCAGTATTTTGCAAGATATGGGCTTTTGGATTTTAAACGATGTTGTCTGGGTCAAGACAAACCCAATGCCGAATTTTCGCGGTACGCGCTTTACCAACGCGCACGAAACATTGATTTGGGCAACCCCGACCAAGACAGGGAAATATACCTTTAATTATGAAACAATGAAGAAATTAAACGGTGGGAAACAAATGCGCTCGGATTGGGATTTGAATATCTGTCTGGGCGAAGAGCGTGTCAAGGACAGTGATGGTAAAAGCTTGCACAACACGCAAAAGCCACTGGATTTATTGCACCGTGTAATATTGGCATCAACGAAACCTGGCGATATTATTTTGGATCCATTTATGGGGTCTGGTACGACGGCTGCTGCGGCGATTGAACTGGGGCGTCAGTTTATTGGCATTGAACGCGAAGCAAGCTATGTAGATGCTGCACGCAACAGAATTGCAAATGTAAAGCCAATTGATTTGTCGGATATCGAAGTATCAAAGCCAAAACGCGATGAAGTTCGTGTCGCATTCAAAGAATTATTGGACGCAGGCTTATTATTCGTTGGTCAAACATTGGTCAGCCCACGTGGCGAACGCGTAATGATAACGCATGATGGGCAATTAACGCATCAATTATATGGCAAGGCGTCAATTCACGTTATGGCGGCAAAATTGCAACGCAGTGTCAGCTTTAACGGATGGGATTATTGGTCTGCCCAGAAACAAGATGGCACATTGGTTGCGATTGATGAATTGCGCAAACATATCAGACGTATCAAGTCAGATATGAAACAAGCCGCATAGTAGATACTATTTGCTTTTAGCCATTTTTTTGATATAATTTCCTTGTCAGATAAATAAAAAAAGGGGTAATAAATGACACGTCCAAATAAAAATCCTGTTCAGGTAACAGCAGAATTTAAAAAAGCAACCATAGATATGATAAAAACGCTTCTTAAGTCTAATCAGGTTATTCGTCATAATAATTATGACAAAGATAAATCGATTGCATTTAATGTACTGAATACAGATATTTCAATTGATTTGTATAATTATCACAACGGTATAGTAGAATATTGTGATTTGTATATTGGTTCTGACGCTATTCGTTATACCAGGGCACAAGCACAAGCATTATACGACGCCTTCCATGCACGTTGGTCAGAACAATCCAAGGAAGACACATCAGAAAAGGAAGCAGAATTGAAAGCAAAACTGCAACAGTATATTGGCAATACAAAATAAAAAATCCCCGTTTGGGGATTTTTTTATTCCCCCCTGTGCGGTGCTGCCCCCCCCGCCTTGCGACGCATTAGATTCCTGCCTGCGCCGGTATGACGGGGGTGAGGTGTGCGAGGCAAAAAAAACTTAAAAACTATGTCATCCTGGGGCAGAATCTCGGCGCAGACGGATGACCCCAGAACCCAGGTCATTATTCCACTTTGCCACACCTATCGCAGCCACTTTTTGTCACTCATGCGTTCCCCTTTGTCGCTCATGCGTTCTCCTTTGTCACGCCCATCGTAGG
>JAZRAD010000081.1:0-10746 GCA_045634405.1 Candidatus Enterousia sp. | reverse complement strand
CGGTGCAGATTTGGTCAACTTCTTTAACGATGGCCAATATCCAGATACAGGTATCACAGCAACTGCACTGTGGAAATTCGTGGCATGTAACGATGGTTATGATCCGAACGCCGATAAAACTGCATGTGTGCCTATTACGTTTGATATCACATATGTATTAGATGGCGGAACAATTCCAGAAGACACACCAAGAACATATACATTTGAAACAGAATCTATCATTCTGCCAACACCAACAAAACCAGGATTTGAATTTAACGGTTGGAAAGTGGGTTGTGGCTCATGTGGTAACGGTACTATTACTCTAGAAAACGGTGCAGATTTGGTCAACTTCTTTAACGATGGCCAATATCCAGATACAGGTATCACAGCAACTGCACTGTGGAAATTCGTGGCATGTAACGATGGTTATTATTTGGATGGTGACACATGCAAACCAAACACATACACTATCAAATATGTATCAGATGAAACATTCGGCACTGTTTCTGGAGTAACAACACAAACACATAACGCAACAGAAAAAGCTGTCGTTGGTGAAAATGTTACTATTACGCCATCAAATGGATATAAATTTGTCAGTTGGAGCTGTAATGGTGATCCTCATGCTAATGGCGATGTTATAACCGCTAATGCAGGTGAAATTATTACGTGTATCGCTGAAATTGAACCAAAGTGTGTATATATCGACCTTGTATATGGCAACGACGACGCAATAGGTGTATATCATAAGGTTGATGCATTTGGATTATACAGTGACAATACATGTGATAGCAAAATCGATACTGTAGATTTAACAAAAGTTGCTATCAATAATGGCTCATTTATGGGATTCTATCCAAGCAATTCAGATACACCATGTGTAAATTCAGATGGAACTGCGAACGACATTACTGAATGCAACGTAAAAGATTATGCAGTATGGTTTGCAAAGTACACTTGTAACGATGGAACAATCAGCGGTTATAATGGTATAGAAGGCTGCAAACCAAACACATGCCCTGCTGGCGAATATCTGGATGGTAATAAATGTGTAGAATGTCCAGCTGGCTCTTACTGCCCAGGCGATAATGAAAAGAATATCTGCCCATACGCTTCTTATTCTGAGGCCGGTGCAACACAGTGTACAGTATGTACGAACGGCATGACAACCAGTACAACTGGTGCAACTTCTTGTGACAAAGAATGTTCGAATAGCACTGGTGCAACAAAATGGCAGATACCATCTTTTGCACAATACGAAGGAACTTTGATTGTATATGAAGAATGTGCAGTTGCAGAATGCGATTTTGGTTATAAACATATTATGGATGATGCTTTACCAGGCGATAATCAAAGCCACAAATGTGAACCATATGTCTTTAAACTGACATATGACTGTAACGGTGGTAATGGCACAAAGGAAATAGATGTCAAATATGGCACCACGGTCACACCAAAATCTGATGTTTGTGAACGCGACAACCATGCTTTCATCGGATGGACATTGGATGGCAAAAAAATTAACGACACATTCACATGGGAATACCTTGAAGACAAAACATTGGTCGCACAGTGGGAAAGAACTGAAACGTCTGTATCTTATTCTTGTGGTGAAGGAAAGGGTTCTGTACCAGATAAATCTAACGTGATGTATGGTGAAAAATATACACTGGCAGGCATAGTATGTGAACTTCCTGGATATACATTCCTTAAATGGGCTACTGAAGATAACGAAACATACGATGCAAATGAAACTATTATATGGAATTATAATACATCAAAAAACTTTGTCGCACAGTGGACACCAAATGAAATAACCATCAAATACAACTTTAATGGTAATATTTTAGAAACACAGACATGCACATATGGTTCGACGTTTACAACACCAGAATTTGACACGCCTGTTGGCTATCATTTTGCTAGCCCAACAGAACAACTGGAAATAAACGGTAGTATGTTTGAAACGAACAAAACATACATATGTGATTACGACACTCTTCATGCTTATTCTGGTGAATTGGTTGCAAACGCAACACTGTCAACAAACAGATATACTGTTGAATTCGTATCAGGTTTAGGCACTGGCACAATGGCGCCGCAATCCAGATATTACAATGATGGGGTGGCACTTACACCAAACACCTTTACGTACAAAAGCCATATATTTGACGGTTGGGATGATGTTAATAATATAAAAACATATCCTGATAAATATGTTGGCAACTTGACCGAAGAAAATGACGTAGTTATCACACTGAAAGCAAGGTGGAAACCGGTTGGTATGTCTTGTAAACCTGGTTATAATACAGGGGCGAACGGGAATTCGTGTCAAGCAGATGTTATCAGTTGTGAACTGGACAACGCCTTGATTGCAGAGCAAAAATGGAACTTTGCACACCAGAAGTATGATGATTGCTATGCAGTTGAATGTGACGATGGATATCATTTATCACAACAAAAATGCGTTGAAAACGAACAAGAATGCTATATTGAAAACGGCGAAGGCAAACAAACATGGAATGACAAGACTATGTCTTGGAATGACTGTGAAGCCACGTCTTGCGATGCAGGATATACATCAGACGCATCTGAAACAAATGAAACATGGAAACAGTGTGGCAAATGTAACAACGCATACGCAGAAAACGGCAATTTGGCAGCCAGCTCGTACGTATCGGGTTGTGAAATTGCAACTTGTATGTACCAAGGCGAAAAATACACACTGGATAACAATGAATGCCGTTTAATATGCGATACAATATCCGATGAAACCGGTCGCAGATACTGGAAAGACGGAAAATGCGTACACGAATGTAACGCTGGGTATATTGACTGGAGGGAATGATTTTCATTGCTGATGTAAAAAATAAAAACACCCTATGACAGGGTGTTTTTATCTTTTTACTTGCCCCACCCCCTATAAATTTTCTACACTTTTGTTAAAAGAGAGGAAGAAAATGTCTGTCAAACGCTATATTCTGCGGTTTTTTGCTATTATTTCATTCGTACTGGGCGTGCAAAATGTTGCAAGCGCCACAATTGCAGGTTGTTCTAGTTCTGGTTTTGCATCTTACACGCCATATAATAGCTATCAGTGTAGTTCTGCAGGCGCAGACCCAACAGCGCAAACATCTTCTGTAGAAACATGCTTTTCTTGCCAGTCTGGATACGAAAAGCAGCTTGTTAGGTCGTATGCTAGTTATGCTTGTGGCCCTGGTTCGTGTGTTGGCGCAGGCGCCCCAGACGAGAGCGAATGCGACATCTCTTACCAAAAAGAATATACATGCGTCAAAAGCGGCAGTGGCGATTCCGGTGGCGATTCTGGCACAGGTACAAGTTGTAATGTTTCTCTTGATGAATGGGCAGAAAATCATGGCAGCGAAAGCTGGGTGGATGCATCCAGTGAAAGAACAGAGTATCAACCAATCGAAAGAGTGATATACGATAATCCAGGTGGTAATGGAGATGGTTATTGTTCTTTTGTAATGACAAAAAATAATATTATCAAGGATGATTTCGGTTATTTTACAGGCCCTATTGCAGATGGTGAGTCTATGCAATGTTGGTATATGAGCAATTATGTATGTCCTAGTTTTAATAGTGATGCAACATATACAGATTGTCATGAGAAATATTATTTAAAGGACAACACGGATTACGGAATGACAAGTTATAAATACTCTGGTATTCCAAACACAGGAACCAAGTGTGCTGCATGTCCAACTGGTGCACATTGCCCAGGTGGGACATTTTCGCCAACATATAAAGTAAACTTTTTTAATCTTAGTGATGTTGGTTATTCTGTAAAGTATAATGGCACTGACATACACGACCGCCTTTATATCGCGTATGATGAGATAAAAGACAACGTAGAATGGTATTACTTAGCACCTTCTAACGTTTTTACAAAATTGTCCCTAGAAGATATAAAAATAGCAAAAACCTATCACACTACAAAAGCTGTCGAATTCTTAAAAGAAGATGGCACCCTTATAAGCATCTATGGCACTACGTTTGTCGATGGTACAGAAGACAACTTGCTTTATTATATAAAAGACGATAATACAATTGATGTTGTAGCAGAATTGACCGTTAACACATATAAAATCACATTGGATCAAAATGGGGGAACCGGTGGTTATAATGAAGTTTATGAAATCTATGGCAGCAAATGGACTTACGGTGGCACGGATATAACACAGGTTCAGATACCAACCAAAGCGAACAATGTATTTACGGGATATTGGGACACCCCAGCAGGCGGTGATGTCCATATTGATGCAGCTGGCACTTTACCAACCCCTGCTTATTTTAACAGCGACGCAACGTTATATGCTGGGTGGAGCGCATGCACATGTACAACAGGCACTGGAGTTAGTTCTTGTACCGTGAAAAGTGTATCAAACAACCAATGTCAATACTCTTCTGGATGTAAAACTGGGTATAACGGTGGCGGTACATTTAGTGGCACCGCTGGCGTTGGCACAAATACAGCATCAAATTGTTCAGCAAATACATATGATGTCGCATATAATCCCAATGGTGGCAGTGGCAGTATGTCGAACAGCAGTCATACATATGATACTGCTAAAAACTTGACCGCGAACACATTTACACGTACAGGTTATGCATTCACGGGTTGGAACACCAAGGCAGACGGCAGTGGTACTAGCTATATAAATGGGGCAAGTGTAAAGAATCTGACCACAACAAACAGTGGAACAGTTAACTTGTACGCACAGTGGACAGCAAATACAATAACGTTAACGTTTGCGAATGGTGGTCGTGGTACCGCACCAACGACTCCAACCAGTTGTACATATGACAGCACGTTTACGATGCCGCCTGCGATGACAGCGACTGGCTATACATTCGACAAATGGTCGGTAAATAACAATACGTTTAGTGCTGGCGCAAGTGTAATATGTAACAACACGAACTTGGGTGTAACGAGTGGCGCAGCGACGATAAAAGGTACATGGACAGCGAACACATATACAATAACATTGAATGATTCAACCAATGGTGGCAGTGGTGGTAATGGAACAATTAAAGAAGTATATGAGAACAAGTGGACGAACAGCAGTGGCACGACCATAAGCAGTGTAACAGTACCAACAAAAAGCAACAGCGTATTTACTGGTTATTATACCGCGTCTAGCAGTGGTACCAGTTACATAACGAATACCGGTGGTTTGCCATTGAATACAACCTTTACATCTGATACGACCTTGTATGCACAGTTTGCATCTTGTAGTTGCACCAAGGGCACGAATGTAAAGAATTGTACAGTAACTAGCGTAAGTAACAACCAATGTAAATATAGTTATGTATGTAATGATGGTTACAGTTCGACGACCAGTACATTTACTGGTGCAGCGGCTACTGCGACCAATACATCACCAAGCTGTACAGCAAATACAATAACGTTAACGTTTGCGAATGGTGGTCGTGGTACCGCACCTACGACTCCAACCAGTTGTACATATGACAGCACGTTTACGATGCCGCCTGCGATGACAGCGACTGGCTATACATTTGACAAATGGTCGGTAAATAACAATACGTTTAGTGCTGGCGCAAGTGTAATATGTAACAACACGAACTTGGGTGTAACGAGTGGCGCAGCGACGATAAAAGGTACATGGACAGCGAAGATCACAACGATAAATCTTGATTCTTCGCACAATGGAACCTCTGTTAATACAAACGCAACACCAACAACAATATATTCAAAATATGACAGTGGTTACTTTAAAGATTCACTTGCAACCATAACTATAAGCAAGCTAACAAACATACCCGTATACAATAAATATGTATTTAAGGGTTTTTATGATGGCTCAACACAAATAATAAACCAAGAAGGTAACATTGTAGCAGCACAAAATTTCTACGCAGACACTATTACCAAAACAATAAACGCAAAATATGAAAAGTGCACATGTAATCTCGGACAGAATGTAAAATCTTGTGACGTAACAGGCACTTCCAATAATACTTGTGAATATAATTACACATGTGAAGACGGATATATTATAACAGACTCAGCACTAATAAATGGGGTATTTGAGGGCACTAAAAATAATAGCAGCCACACTTCTCCAAACTGTACACCTAGATGCAACAAGATTACATTAAATAATACGGCCAATGGTGGTACAGGTGGTACAACGGCGATTTATACCAAAACAGGTTCGGGTGTCTATTACAGTGATGCTGCGTGTACCGCCGGAAACGAAATCGCCAAATCAAATGAACTGGCAAAACCAACTAAAACAAATGCGTCTTTTAATGGTTATTATGATGCTTTAACAGGTGGTACACAATGTACAGAATATGCAAGAGGAATGTGGAAAAACTGTTCTGTTAATGGTGACACGACTTGGTATGCAAGGTACAACTGTACACAATATTGGCTAGGTAGTGGCATAACGATTCTCGGCGAGTGTACACGCAGTATATATAAAGTTAACTTTGATAAAAATCACACTGATGCAACTGGCACAATGGAAGTTCAAAGTGTTGAATCGGGTGTTGCAACCAAATTGAATGCAAATAAATTTGTACGCACGGGTTATACGTTTAGTGGTTGGAATACAGCTGCTGATGGTAGCGGATATCAATATACAGACCAAGCAGAGATAAACAGAAATGCTACCCACAATAGCGAACTTCCCCTGTATGCCCAGTGGACAACAGAAGAATACGCAATTACATATTATGATGGCGATACAAAATTAACAAATTTAGAGCCTAATAATTATAAAACGACTTCGGAAACGTTCGACTTACCAACACCAACAAAAACAGGTTATACATTCGTTCATTGGTATGAAAATCCAGAACTATCTGGCGAACCTGTAACGAAAGTAACAAAAGGCAGCACAGGCGATAAAACATTCTGGGCAAAGTGGATAGCAAACAGATATAAAGTAACATATGCTTGCGGCACTACTAACGCGACCCCACCAAGTGCGACAGAAGCAACATACGACCAAAAGTTTACAATGGCGACAAATACATGCGTACGCCCCGGCTATAAGTTTAGTCACTGGTTATCAACCAACAACGATCGTTACTCTGCCGGCAGCTTTTATACCTGGAAATTTACAAACGATAAAACATTTATCGCCCAGTGGACAGCAGTAACTTATACGATTACGTATAACCCAAATGGAGGCAGCGCAGTCGCAGATAATACATATACTGTTGAAGCTACTTTTGAACTGCCAACAACAACACGTGATGGCTATACGTTTGCTGGTTGGTATGATAATGCAGAACTATCTGGCGAACCTGTAACGGAAGTAACAAAAGGCAGCACAGGCGATAAAACATTCTGGGCAAAGTGGACAGCAAATAAAATAACCATAAACTATTACATAGATGGAAAGTCGGTACCTGGCGATTATTCGTGTACATATGACCAATCATTTAATATTCTTGAATATACTGATAACGAACTACTGCCGGCTGGATATGACAAAATTACACAATGGATTGACAACGTTCATCAGAATCAATATACGCCAAACGATTTAGTTCTTTGCAACGAAAACGATATCGGTGTCAGCAGTGGCGCCATTGACCTGCATGCCAACTTACAAAAAGGAAAGTATAAAATTACGTTAGATGGCAATGGTGGTACAGGTGGTACAACAATGTTATACACTCGTTACGAAGATGGTGTGTACTTGGATGCAGAACGTACACACGAAATGACTGCAGATAATAATCCAATTACAATACCTGAAAAACAATATACCGTTACATATAATGCAAATGGTGGTTCATGTAGCCAAAACGAAGATATCGTAACATATATTTTCAAAGAATATACTAACCGAACTCAATATCATCCGTCGGCTCCAGTGTGGATTAACGATACAGGTTATATTACAGAACATGGGCATAGTAAATCTATTGCTTCTACTGAGGATATTAAATTATACGCATATTATTCAGCAAACAGCACGACTCTGCCAACACCAACACGTGACGGATATACGTTTAGCGGTTGGACTAACGCTGAAACAGATGGCGTCCGGATTGGTGGCGCAGGTGATTCATATACACCAACTGATAATATAACATTATATGCCCAGTGGACAGAAGAAGAATACACAATTACATATAATCTGCCAGAATCTGCAGAAAATAATTCATCAAACCCATCAACATATACTGTGAACGATGACGTAACATTGTACGACCCTTCATATTATGGATACGATTTTGATGGTTGGTATGAAAATGAACAACAGATAACAAATATTCCAAAAGGTAGTACAGGTAATAAAATACTGACTTCTAAATGGAATCCAAAGCTTCTGAAAGTTTTTGTACAAAAAAGTAATGGTGATATAGATTCAAACAAACAGTTGTCTAATTGTGTTTATGGAAAAGAATATTCAATCCCAAAAAATCAATTCGGACAAACAGGTTATGAATTTATTGGATGGACATGTACTGGGCCAACTGTATGCAATACATTGGGTATTTTACCCGCAGACGGAAACCTTGAAAGTTTGATGGACTGGGCACAGATTACAAGCGGCGACTCCATTACCTTAATTGCGAATTGGGAGCCAAGTAAATATAGTGTCACATATGATTGTGGTGATGGCAGCACAGGTACTGCACCAAGTAAAGAAGAAGCAAAATACAACGAATTATTTACAGTTGCTAAAAATACTTGTGAGCGTACAGGATACACATTCATAAAATGGGAAACCTTTAACGACAATGGTGTTAAACAAGGGCTTCTTGCAGGCGACCAATTTAACTGGGAATACCTGAAAGACAAAACATTAACTGCATATTGGGAACCAAATACAATCGCTATACACTATTATAATAATGGCACGCTTGTACATACTGACACATGTACATACGATGAAACATTTATCTCTTATTTAGGTAATGCCCCCGAAGGTTACCAATACCTTGATGGTATATGGCACCTAGAATTTGAAGGCAAAAAACTTTTTCACGGTGCTGCCTATAATTGTGATTATGAAACACTGGGTGTAGCTTCCGGCGAAATATCGGCAGGAGAAGAACTGATACCAAATAAATATCGCATTCATTTCTACGCAAATGATGGTACAAACACAGTGACATATCAAGATCGCACATACGATGATAATAAACAACTGAACAAAAATCAGTTTACACGTACCGGTTATACTTTCATTAGTTGGAATACTCAAATAAACGGCAAAGGCGTTACCTATGAAGACATGCAATATGGAAATATAACAAGCAACTCCGACGAGATAGTCGCTCTATACGCACAGTGGGAAGCAAACCCTATAACATGTCTCAAAGGATATTATCTACCTGCACAAACGGTAACATGTATAATTTGCGAATCAGATTCATACTGTGATGGTGGTACGTTTATTATACAACAGAAATCACAAGGAATAAAACTTTGCCCATACGGACAAAAATCTCCTGCTGGTTCAACAAATATCAGTCAGTGCTATGCAGACGCACAAGAATGTTTTATAGAACATGCGACAATGGCTCATCGCCATTGGGACTATGATAAAAATGCATACGGTAAATGCATCGCCGAAGAGTGTGAGGCAGAATATCATTTAGAAGCAAACGCATGCGTTTCAGATAAACAACCTTGTAGCACACAGAATGGTACGGGTATAAAAATCTGGAACAGTACAACACTGCAATACGGGAATTGTACAGAAACAGAATGTAAGCCAGGATATACGATTAGTTCAGAGCAATGCGTACCTTGCGATAATATGTATGTAGACAACGAAATCGCAGTTAGCACATATTCAAACGAATGTGAAATTGCAACTTGTATGTACCAAGGCGAAAAATACATACTGGATAACAACGAATGCGTTCCAATCTGCGAAACTGTAACAGACAAATCAGGGTCTAGACACTGGGATAAAAACAGTAAACGTTGTGTACACGAATGTAATGCTGGTTGGACTAAATGGTAAAACAATATGATATAGTGATTATTGGTGCAGGCGCGTCCGGCTTGATGGCAGCAGGGACTGCAATTAAGCGCGATAAAACAGTTGCTGTGATTGATATGGGTGATCGCCCTGCACGTAAAGTCGCTGTGTCTGGTGGTGGGAATTGCAACATAACAAACACAGACGCAAATTACACCAGATATTTTGGTAAAAACCCAAACTTTGTACGCGGCGCGTTAGCACGCTTTACGCCGTATGATACGTTGGACTGGGCAAAACAACATAAAATCAAACTATATGAAAAAACAACTGGCAGATATTTTTGCGAAAATGGTGCCAGCACTGTTGTTGATGCGCTGATAAAAGATGCAAATAGTGCGGATTTTCTGTGGAACACAACTGTTTTAGATGTTACGCATAATAATGACTTGTTCTGTATTCAAACATCTACATCTGATTTATATGCAAAATCTGTCATTGTTGCAACAGGGGGAACTTCTTTCCCAACATTAGGAGTGTCAGAGATAGGATTAAAAATAGCAAAAAAATTTGGACATAAAATTGTTCCTATTCGCCCTGGCCTGTGCGGACTGGTTATAAAAGATGCCATATCTGATTTTTCTGGGATTTCTATAAACGCACAAATAAGAATCGGCAAGAATAAAATCAATGACGACTTATTATTTACACACTTTGGAATTGGTGGACCGTTGTCATATCGCGCCAGTCTGTATGAAATGGAAAATGGTATAACAATAAATTTAACCCCCGACATCAATTTGTATGACGTGTTAAAAAA
>JAZRAD010000080.1:0-9181 GCA_045634405.1 Candidatus Enterousia sp. | reverse complement strand
AGTATTTCTAGATATAGAAAAAATAATTAACTTTTCAATACAAAGGGCGAACTTTTTCGCCCATTTGTGAAATCTTTCTTATTTTGTTCCCAATAAACTTTTTGGCGACATTGAAATTCCAGATTTACGCACATGGTCTGCCCCAACATCTGGTATTAATTTACCATTTACCCAAATATCAATACCACCAGCATTCCCAAATGTTGCCTTGTATTTATCGCCAGCAGGCACATAGTAAATATCACCAGGCACCAAAACACGACTGAACACAGTATTACCACGTCCATCTTCGATTTTTACCCATGATTCTTGGGAAGCCTGTAAAATAACATCTGCCTTTTTACGATTATCTGTACCGAATCTTTCGCGCACATCCAATTTATATTCTGGTTCCGCAACAGCTTCTGCAACTGTTGCGCTGGCATTATCAACCTTTACTTCTTCGGAAGGACCAGCAAACACAACGATTAAAACGATTGTTAAAACGATTGCCAATAACGCGCCCAAGAACCACTTCCAATTCTGGTATATGAATTGATAGCATTTAACAAACATAATTTTTGCCCAATGCTCTTCTTCTTTGATACTTGGCATTGCGCATGCAGTTACATCTTCGTCATCTTTATTACAATCAGATGTCAGACCCATTTCCTTTTTAATTTTTGCAACAATTTCATCAGGATTCAACCCCAGTTCCATTGCATAGTTACGCGCAAAACCCAAGATATATACAGTTTCTGGAATTGCATTATAGTTACCATTTTCCAATGCGTCCAAGAACTCTTCACGAATACATAATTGCTTTGCGATTGTTGGCAATTCACGCTTGCGACGACCAGTCGTACGCGCATTACGCAACATTTCGCCAGCAGTCATTTCAACCACAGGTGTTTCAACGATATTTTCTGTTACTGCCATTTCTTCTGTCATGATATAAATCCTTGGTTATTTAATTTACCTAGATAATAGACCAAAATTCTTGAATTGCAACCTTTAAGAGATTGCTATCTGTTATCTGATTTACTTTTATACGAAATTCAGACGAATTTTTCATCCCAGCACTGTACCACGCAGCGTGTTTTCTGAACATTGGCACAGCCGTCTTTTCGCCATAATATTCCAACGCATATTCCAAATGTCGCAATACCACAGAACCAACATTTTCTGGTGCCGCACCACCCATAATTTCAGATAAAACCCACGGTTTTCCCATTAATCCGCGACCAACCATCGCACCACTGTACCCCAGTGATTCTGCCACTTTTAAATCATCAGCCGTTTTTATATCACCATTTGCAATAATTGGTATTGGACTGTTTTTAATTTCCGGCAATCTGGCAGGCCCCACATATAATTGCGCCCGTGTTCGCCCGTGCAAGGTTGCGAAACGCACACCACATTCGCCAGCAATACGAATTAAATCTGCCCAGTCTTTATGCTGTTCATCCCACCCAAGACGCGTTTTAATAGACACAGGAATTTGTACCGCGCGAACCACCGCATCCATAATCTTGCCAGCCAACACGTGGTCTTGCATCAGGAACGCGCCCGCACCGGCACGGGTTGCCACCTTTGGCACAGGACAGCCCATATTTATATCAATCCATTTTGCACCGTTATCTTGCAGTATTTTGGCTGCATCTGCCATTAATGCGACATTTGCGCCGAAAATTTGCGCGCCGATATTGCCTTCTGCACTGTAATTATCAAAATTACGCAGACAGTTTTTATGCGCCCCAACCAGCGAATGACAAGAAATCATTTCTGTAACCATTGGTGCGTCTGGCGAAAATTCACGAACGATACGACGAAACGGCCGGTCAGTAATCCCAGCAAGCGGTGCAGCAAAAATTTGATTATTAGTAAACATTTGTGATATAATGACATGCATGAAGGAAAAAATCAAAAATTTATTTAGCTTTCTTGGCCGTGCATGGTCTGGTGGCATTCGTGGCAAGGCTGGCATTGCCCTGACCTTGTTTGCAGGTTTTATGTTTATCGGTCTTTTTTGTGGTCCAGTAAGTGTTCAACGTTTTGGCATAAACGTATGGCGTTTAAACAACGCGATTGAACAACTGGACACAGAAAAACAAGAATTACAAAAAATTAATCAGCATATACTGTTGCTACAACATCACAGCCCCGATTACATCGAAGAACTGGGGCTGCGATATTTAAACATTGGCGACCCAAATGTCAAAATTTTAAAGATTTAGTTTAATATCCAAATCGTTGCATTCAGATACAGCGCAAAACACAACCATATAACATATGGCCAAACCAAATATGATGCGGGTTTGCTGATTGGTTTGAACGCAAACAACATCCAAATTGACACCGCCAACAGCGCAATCAGACACAATACAGAAACTTCTATCATATGCAGACCAAAGAATAAATAAGTCCACAAACCATTCAACAGCAATTGTGAGATAAACAAGGTGTACGCTTTGGATTTATTGCGTCTTGTTTTTGTATTGTTCATAACCAAGAATAATGCAATACCCAACAACGCATACAAGACAGTCCACGCAAAACCAAACACCCAACCGTCTGGGGTCAGCACCGAATTATTCAACGAATTGTACCACGCATCGTTACCATGACTTGGGGTAAACAAAACGCCAAAAATTCCAGGTAAAAACGCAATCAACATTGCAATAATAAAAACGAAAAATTTTTTCATATTTTCACTCCTTTTGCCAACGATTGTATCAGTTAATTAGCACTCACGCATCAGGAACGAATTCAAAACAAAAACCTAACACATAACAAATCAACAAAAGGTTGAATAATAAATATTTAAAATATCAAAACATTTCGTTTGCAGCGGCGACCGACCCGAACAAGCCCAACCGCAGCCCGGCGCCGTTGTTCAGGGTGCTGTTATGGGCGCTGCGACCGCAGCCGTCCGTACAGGACGAAGCGCAATCCGCAGCCTTCCCGTGGTCACGGCGGAACACCCACAGCGACGACATTGGGTGTGTCATTTTACACCAACAATATTGCCCCGCTGTTTCACCACCGGCTGCATTCAATAGGGTTCCTTCGCTGGTTTTTGTGGTCCCCATACTGCCACTGGGGGCAGTGGATACGCACGTACTTATTCCCGATACGTTCCCGTACGAGAAAACTGTTTTCCACGTTCCTGTGCTGATATTATACGTGTTTGATTGACCCTCGATTGATGGGTCCAGCACAACGGTTACAACAGAATCTTTGGCGCAGACAGACACACCCAGCGCTGGTATTGCAAATAACATAAAACCAAAAATTACCATCACACGTTTCATTGTCTTTTTCCCCTCTTTTTTGTTTTTTACCATATTGCTTCGTACACTGCACTGCGCAGCACTTGATTTGTTGCCATATTATTTGCACATACCGACACACACCCTGATTCACATGCATCTTCTGTTGCATATGGTGACGTGCTGGCCATTACCCAATACGATGTCGCTGGTGCCATCAACTTGCAATAACAGTTTGTTCCTGTGTCATGTGTATCTGCAACGCCTGTGTTCACAACTGCAAAATCCCCCGGCATACCAGAACACAATGATTTTCCCTTGACCACGGTGCCATCAGACATATTTACGACCCAGCGTGCATCTGATGCACTTTCTACCGTGCCACCAACCAATTTATTCAGTACCGCAACCGCAGTGTTGGTTTTCTTGCACAGCATTACACCATACGCACCATTTATCATCATTATCGTCAATAATAAACTTATCAGTTTTCGCATTTTGTGTTTCTCTCCCTTGGTTTTAATTCACTGTGTGATATATTTGTTCATCGTATTTGATTTGTATCGCGTCTGTTTCAGAACCAGGAACAAGATTTACATAACATACATTCTTGCCAACCTTGATATTTATTGATGGTGTTATCTGCTTGCTGGAATACATCGGGAATTCCAAGCCTGTACTGGTCTTTAATTTGTTATGTTCGTTGCACAGTGTGGCACATGAATTAACCTCGGTAAAAATAAGTCCGTTGTTACACATCAACAAACACGCAGGCGTTTCAGATGTAACCCGACTGATATATGAATCACACGCAAATTCAATGGCTGTTATTTCTTGTTCTGTATAGTTTGTTGGACACGCACCGTTCGTCATCGTCGCCCACGTCGTCGATGTCGCAGAACTATCCGTGGCGTTTAACATCCCATCAGGACATGTTCCCGCACTGTATGCCGTACACGTGCCATTCGCAGGGAATTGCCCCGGCGGACATAATACAGAACTGTCAACCAGTGGATATATATCGTTGCCAGTACGCGAATACGGTTCATATCCAGCATAACAATTGCCATCATCCGATAATATAAAAGTATTGGCATTTAACGATTTTGATTCAGAACTGACTAAATTTGGGGTCGCTGTTGAAACATTAAAATCAAATTCCACGTTATGGGTCGCAATAACATAGTCAGATGCACATGACGCAGCAAACACCGTCTTGGCAAACGCAAAAACAAATATCACAAACAATAAAACTATCCACATTCCCCGCATTGTATTTTGACAATGTCACCTTTCTTTCATAGCGGGGACAAAGCACAATCATTTACGTCATATCCCCAATAATAAAAACCGCCATGGAATGACGGTCGGGGAGTTCACAAATCACTATAGTATTGATTCTGCTGCTTTCGGGTTTCCCCTGTTATATAACAGACAGCTCCCCGACTTATTAAAGTCAGGGATAAATAACGACACAAAACCACAGGAATGACATCGGATAACGATGCCATCAGATATTTTGCACCGACTATAGCAGGCTTGTGACAGCCCCGAACCCAATCCCTTGGATTCAAGCAAATTATAATTCATTTGCGAAAAAATGTAAATATATAAAATAAAAAAATAAAAAATCCCCCAACCGGGGGATTTTTTTCAAATATATTTTTTTACATACATTTACCAGCGGCATGCATTGCAACGCCATCGATTACAGGTTCTTTGACCATTACGCGATAACCTGTTGTACCTTCGCCACAGTCGTTTGGAACAATATTTACAAAAATATGTTCTGCGTCTGTAAATTGTTCATGTGCCAAATCACCAAATTCTATAAACATTGCTGTTGGTGCCTCTGCCTGAATTGCGACCAATTCTGGTGTGGTGGCACATTTTACGATTGTTGATGTTTCAAAAACCTTTACAACTTCGCATTCTGTGCCCATAACAGTCATTGTTTTAACTTCTTCTGAACCGCATGCAGCAACGCCCAAAACAACTGGTAAAATTAAAAGTTTTTTCATTTTATCTCCTTTCCTTTATTGACGTAGTAATTTTTATCTACGCACACAGTATAATACCCACAAAAAAAGAAATCGATAAAAAAACAAAACCACCTGACGGTGGTTTGAATTTTTGGCACGCCCTACAGGATTGTAGATTCCCGCGTTCGCTTTCGCTCCACGGGTCCCTTTCACTACGTAAGACTCGAACTTCGTTAAAACTCGTTCTCGCCAACTGACGTTCCGAACCTTACAGGTTCTCATCCAAGATCGCACAACAAAAATTAAAACCACCTGACGGTGGTTTGAATTTTTGGCACGCCCTACAGGATTCGAACCTGTGACCTGCAGATTAGAAATCTGATGCTCTATCCAGCTGAGCTAAGGGCGCACATGCGTTATATTTTATACTATTTTTTATAAAATTCAAGTAACAAAACAGTATAAAACTACATTGATTCTGGTACGCGCAGACCCATCAAATCAATTGCCGTCAACAATGTCTTGCGCGCCATATTGACGATATGTAACCTGCCCTGCTTGGTCGCCATATCAACATCATCACGCAAAATCGGACAGTGATGATAGAATGTATTTATATCCTGGGACAAATCATAGGCATAGTTTGCCAACAAATCTGTCGCACGCTTTGCAAATGCGTTTTCCAAAACCTTGTCAAAGTCCATCAGGCGTAACATCAAATTGCGTTCTTCGTCTGCCAATTTCACAATATCAGAATTTGGCACAACACCCATTGATTCCGCCTTTTTGACAACAGAATTCAAACGAACCGCCGTGTACAAGATATATGGGCCTGTGCGACCTTCGAATTGGGTAACAGAATCTGTATCAAAAACATAGTCTGATTTAACATCATGCATCAGGTCATTAAACTTTAATGCCGCCAACGCGACCATTTCCACAGTTTCATCTGGCAAATCTTTACCTGATTCTGATGCGCGACGACGCACAGAATCTGCGACCATATCAACCATATCGTGCAAGCTTGGAACATTACCGTCACGGGTCTTAAATGGTTTGCCATCAGCACCTGTAATTGTACCAAAACCAATATGTTGCAGACGCGCAGTATCAATGCCCGCCAAACGCGCTGCACGGAACACCTGTGTAAAGTGCAAGTTTTGACGACTGTCTGTAAAATAGATTATATCGTCTGGATTATCTGTTGTTGTACGGTAATATATCGCCGACAAATCAGCCGCCGCATATGTCTGGGCACCGGTACTGGAACGCCATAATACTGGTGGCATTGGCGCAGTATCTTCGTCTGTTTTAACAGGGATAACATCTGCCCCATCGTCATGAACAATCAGATTCTTTTCATCCAATATTTTTTGTACATGTGGAACATATGCCGCAACCAGTTTTTCGCCCTTGTTCTCATCAAAAGGCAAGATATTCAATCTGACTAAAATATTATCAATCTGTGCCAAAGACATTGGTGCAAATTCGTTATAAATCTTGTTGTATTCTGGGTTTCCACTTTGCAATTCCACAGTAACCTGCTGTGCATGCTTTCGCCATGCCTCATCTTCTTTGGAGCGTGCGGTTGACGCAGGATACATTGCATTAATATCATCTGCGTTTTTTGGCATACCGTTTTCCAAAATCCATGCAATAATCAGCCCCATCGGAAGCCCCCAATCACCCATATGATTATAAGACTTTGTCTTGTGACCTAAATGTCTTGCAATACGGTTAAATGTGTCACCAACCACAGTCGTACGCAAATGTCCGATATGCAAAGCCTTGCCGATATTATAGCTGCCATAGTCCATATCAATTTGCAGTTGCTTTTTATCTTCGCAATAGCCTGCGGTATATTTATCTGTATTTATCAAGAAATCATTTTTCAATTTAATATTGATAAATCCAGGACCAGCAACACTGACACTTTCAACGAACGCCAGTTCTGATAATTTTGGCACAATCATATCTGCGATATCACGTGGGGATTTTTTCAACAGTCTGACCAACATCATCGCAACATTTGTAGAATAATCACCAAAGTCGCGAATTTTTGGTACTTCCACAGCAACAGAATTGATAACTTCTGGCGTCAAGACACCTTTGAATTCATCAATTTCTTGAATTTTAGACTTTATATTATCTGCAATAAAATTATAAATATTCATATCAAACCCCATTTTGTGCATGCCAAATAATAACCTATTATTTTCCAACATTCAACAAAGAAAACCACTAAATATATTTGATTTATTTTTTCAAATTTACTTTAATACCCCATACGAAAAGAAGAAGGAAATACACATATGAATAAAATTACAGGTCTATCCACAAAACAGGTTATTGCCAATCGCAATAAATACGGCACAAACCAAATGCCACGTCCAAAACAGAAAACAATTTGGAACTTTCTGGGCGAAGTTTTCACAGATAAATTAAATGTTGTTTTACTGATAATGGCGCTGATATTTGTAGTTCTGGGCATTATCGGATATGGCAGTATTTCCGAAGCAATCGGCATCAGTGTTGTTTTGGTTGTGGTTGCAGTTACCACAGTATGCACCAAAATGAAAAGCCAGCGCAGTGCCGAAGAACTGTATCAAAAATCATCAAAACAAAGCGTAACTGTAATCCGAAACGGAAAATCTGTGCAGATTGACAGCACTCAGGTTGTATACGACGATATTATAGTTTTACGTTCTGGTGAAAAAATCTGTGCAGACGGATACATTGTTCACGGCGAAGTAGAAGTAAATAATTCTATATTAAACGGCGAAAGCGTCGAAGTTAAAAAGACCCCTGTCCCCAGCAAATATACCCATAATATAAACGCAACAATAACATCTGATGATTACACAGATGCACACAGCGTCTTTGCGGGAACAACTGTTGTCAGTGGCAAAGGTTATATGCGCGTTGCACGCATCGGCGCAAACACAGAAAACGCCAAGATAATGTCATCGCTGTATGCGATAAACGAACTTAAAACGACATTACAAATCCAACTGGACAACATTGCCACCATTATCAGCAAACTGGGGTCTGTATGCGCGTTGATAATATTTGCAGTATTACTGACAACAAATATGTATGCGACTGGATTTGTCTTGGACGCGTCATTTGTGTATATATTTTTCAGCTCGCTAACTGTTGCGTTAACAATATTTGTTGCCGCAGTTCCCGAAGGTCTGCCATTTATCATTGGCATTATTACCAGTCAAAATGTAAACAGAATGATAAAGTCAAACATATTGGCAAAAAATCCACATAAAATACCCGAAGCTGGCAACATCCAACTGTTATGTACCGACAAAACAGGAACATTAACCAAAGGATTCTTACAACCTGTGCATAATTTTTCTGGCGACGGCACAGATATCGGTTTTAACCAAGACGACAAAAACGCCATAAAAAAATACTTCTTTACAAGTCTTGCATTGACCTGTGACTGTACATTTGATGCACAAAATAAAATTGTTGGTGGGAATATGACATGTCGCGCGTTATTTTCCGCCATAAAAAAGATTTCAAAGTACATAACAACCCTGCAAAACAAGAACCCTGTATCAGATAGAATTGTTTTTGACAGCGCACGCAAATTTTCTGCAGTACGAACTTCCGGCAAACAGCCTTTATGCTATTATATGGGTGCGCCAGAAATCATCTTGGCACACGCCAAAAATTATATAGACGCAAATGGCGAAACACACACACTGGACAAAGAAAAGATTCAATCTTTGATACAACAAAATGCAAAGCAAGCCATGCGCCTTGTTACTGTTGCGTTCAGTCATAACTGGGTCAAAAAAGACGAAATTCCGAACGATTTAACTTTTATTACAATGATTGCCATGCGTGACCAAGTCCGCCCAGGCGTAAACGGCGTTATTAACACAATGTCAAAATCTGGCGTCCAAGTTATGATGATAACAGGCGACATTC